>JBPCOO010000296.1:0-4372 GCA_051000155.1 Solirubrobacterales bacterium
ATCCTCAACGTTCCCGACGGCTCCTTCCAGCCCTATGCCCTCGCGGTGGTCGCCGCGCTCCTGTTCTTCGGCTCGATCCTCCTGCACGAGTTGGGACACGCGGTCGCTGCGATCCGCGACGGGATCGGGATCAGCTACATCACCCTGTGGATGTTCGGCGGGGTCGCCGGGCTGGAGCGGGACTCCACCAGCGCCGGCTCGGAGTTCCGGATCGCGGTTGCCGGGCCGGTGGTGACCCTGCTGATCACGATCGTCTGCGTCGGGGCGGGGCTGGCGATCGATCCATCGGGCCTGATTGACGCGGTCGCCTTCGATGATGCGGCACCCTCTGGCGCGCTCCTGGTAATCGCCTGGCTCGCCCAGATCAACCTGATCGTCCTCGCCTTCAACTTGCTCCCGGCCTTTCCCCTCGACGGCGGTCGGATCGCCAGGGCGGCCGCCTGGAAGCTGACCGGCGACCGCGAGAAGGCAACCGGCTTCGCCGCCCGCCTCGGGCAGATCTTCGCCTTCATCTTCATCGCCGGAGGCGTCCTGCTGGTGCTAACCACCGACGCCTTCGTCACCGGCGTCTGGATCGCGGTGATCGGCTGGATGCTGGGACAGTCGGCCCGGGCGACCGTGGTGCGCAACGAGCTCAACAAGCGAATCGGCGGGCTCAAGGTCGCCGATGTGATGGACCGAGAGCCGGTCACGATCCCCGGCGGAACCACCGTCGAGCAAGCCCTCGACGAATACTTCCTCCGCTATCAGTGGCCGTGGTTCCCGGTGACCGACCCTGACCGGCACTTCCTCGGCCTGCTCAAGCGCGGTGCCGCCGACGGGGTGCCGGAGGCCACCCGCTCCTACAAGCAGGTGGCCGAGCTGGTCGATGACGGGGTCGCCGCCGACCAGCAGGTGAGCGAGGACGCGCCGCTGGAGAGCTTGCTCGGCAACGCCGAGCTGCGCCGTCTCGGCGCGCTCGCGGCGGTCGGCGAGCGTGGCGAGCTGCGAGGGGTGATCAGCCTCGATCAGGTCGGTCGCGCCCTCCGTGAGGCGGTCGGAGATGACGGCAACCCCTCGCTCGCCTCGCGCGGCTAGCGCGCGGCCACGATGGTCGCCCCGGTAGCCGGACCCGCAGTGCTTAGAATCGCCGACGTGGTCTTGCAGGCATACGTCGCGGGGGGGGCGGCCCTATGAGCGATCAGGCCCCGAGCCTCTCCTCGGCCACCGGGACCAAGGAGCTGCCGCGCGGGCGCTGGCTCCGTGAGCTCTGGAGCTCGACCGTCGGCAAGAAGCTGATCGTCGGCGTCACCGGCGTGATCCTCGCCGGCTACGTGATCCTCCACATGCTCGGCAATCTCAAGACCTTCCAGGGCGCCGGCAGCCCCGAGGAGGCCGCCCCGCTGGACAAGTACGCCGAGTTCCTGCGGACGGTGGGCGAGCCGGTGATCCCCGAGGACGGCGTGCTCTGGACGGTGCGGGTGCTCTTGATCGCGGCCTTCGTAATCCATATCTGGGGCACCGTCCAGTTGATCCGGCGCAACCGCGCCGCCCGGCCGGAGGGCAGCGGCAAGCCGCGGGTGGTTCAGCGCTCGCTCTCATCCCGGACGCTCGGTTGGACCGGCCTCTTGCTGGCCGCCTTCGTCGTCTTCCACGTGCTCCAGTTCACGACCCTGACGATCGAGCCGACCGAGCTCGAGGAGGGCGCGGTCTACGCCAACGTCTACAGCGCCTTCAGCGAGTGGTGGCTGGTAGCGCTGTATGTAGCCGCGGTGGCCGGCCTCGGCTTTCACCTCCGCCACGGCCTCTGGAGCGTGCTGCAGACCCACGGCTTCGACAAGCCCAACCGCAACCCCACCTTCCGCCGGGGTGCCACCACCACCGCGGTGATCGTCACCGTTGGCTTCGCCGCCGTGCCCGTCGCGATCCTCGCCGGAGCGTTGCCGGAGCCGACCGCCGCCGACCTATCCAGAGAGGCGACGAACAAGTGAGCTTCGAGCTGAACCCGAAGGTCCCCGAGGGACCGATCGATGAGAAGTGGAAGAACTGGATCGACCAGCACAAGCTCGTCGGCCCTCGCAACCGCGGCGACTACAGGATCATCATGGTCGGCACCGGGCTGGCCGGCGGCAGCGCCGCGGCGACGATGGCCGGGATGGGCTACCAGGTCGATTGCTTCTGCTACCAGGACTCGGCCCGGCGTGCGCACTCGATCGCGGCCCAGGGCGGGATCAACGCGACCAAGGACTACGCCAACGAGGGCGACTCGGTCCACCGCCTGTTCGTCGACACGCTCAAGGGGGGCGACTTCCGCTCGCGCGAGGCCAACACCTGGCGGCTGGCGGAGCTATCCACCGGAATCATCGACCAGGCGGTCGCCCAGGGGGTCCCCTTCAACCGCGAGTACGGTGGCCTGCTGGCCACCCGGAGCTTCGGTGGAGTGCTGGTCGAGCGCACCTTCTACTGCCGCGGGCAGACCGGTCAGCAGCTCCTGCTCGGCGCCTACCAGTCGCTGCAGAAGGAGGTCGCCGAGGGGCGGGCGCGAGTCCACTCCCGCCACGAGATGCTGGACCTGGTGGTCGTCGACGGCCGCGCTCGGGGGATCATCGCTCGCGACCTGACGACCGGGGAGATCACCGCCCACGCCGCCGACGCGGTGGTGCTCGCAAGCGGCGGCTACTGCAACGTCTATTACCTCTCCACCAACGCGATGGGCTGCAACGTCACCGCCACCTGGCGGGCCCACAAGCGCGGCGCCGGCTTCGCCAATCCCTGCTACACCCAGATCCACCCGACCTGCATCCCCCAGTCCGGCGATTACCAGTCGAAGCTGACGCTGATGAGCGAGTCGCTGCGGAACGACGGTCGCATCTGGGTGCCCTCCGACAAGGAGGAGGAGCGTGGCCCGGCGGATATTCCCGAGGAGGACCGCTACTACTACCTCGAGGAGCGCTACCCCCGCTACGGCAACCTGGTCCCGCGCGACGTCGCCTCCCGCGCCACCAAGCAGGTCTGCAACGAGGGCTACGGGGTCGGCAAGACCGGCCGCGGGGTCTACCTCGACTTTGCCGATGCCATCTTCGAGAAGGGCGAGCACACGATCGCCGACCGCTACGGCAACCTGTTCGAGATGTACGAGCGGCTCACCGGGGAGAGTCCCTGGGAGCGGCCGATGCGGATCTACCCCGCTCCTCATTACGCGATGGGGGGGCTCTGGGTCGACTACGAGCTGCAGACGACGGTTCCGGGGCTGTTCGCGATCGGCGAGGCCAACTTCTCCGACCACGGCGCCAACCGACTTGGGGCCAGCGCGATGATGCAGTGCCTCGCCGACGGCTACTTCGTCATCCCCCACACCGTCACCGACTACCTCGCCGGGGTCGAGGAGAAGGTCGACGCCGACCACATCGACTTCGGCGAGGCCAAGCAGGCCGCGGAGGATCGGATCCGGCGGCTGATGGAGGTCGGCGGCAACACCGCCTCGACCGTCTTCCACCGCCGCCTGGGAGATCTGATGCTGGACAAGTGCGGGATCGTCCGCTCCGAGGAGGGCTTGCGGGAGGCGATCACGGAGATCCGCGAGATCCGCGAGGACTTCTGGCAAGACGTCCGCGTGGACGGCACCGCCGCCACGCTCAACCAGAGCCTCGAGTACGCGGGCCGCGTCGCCGACTTCCTCGAGTTCGCCGAGGTGATGTGCATGGACGCGATCCGCCGCGACGAATCGGCGGGCTGCCACCTGCGGGAGGAGCATCAGACCGAGGAGGGCGAGGCGATCCGCGATGACGACGACCACGCCAACGTCCAGGTCTGGGAGCACACCGGTCCCGACTCCGAGCCGGAGCTCCACCACGAGCCGCTCAGCTTCGAAGTGATGCAGCCATCGACCAGGAGCTACAAGTGAAGTTCACCCTCAACATCTGGCGCCAGAGCGGGACCGACGCCGACGGGCACTACGAGCGCCACGAGGTCGCAGAGATCGACCCCGACGCCTCCTTCCTCGAGATGCTCGACATCTTGAACGAGCGTCTCATCCACGACGGTGGCGATGCGATCAGCTTCGACTCCGACTGCCGCGAGGGGATTTGCGGCTCCTGCGATCTGCTGATCGACGGCTACGCGCACGGGCCCCGGCAGGTGACGAGCTGCCAGACCTTCATGCGCGAGTTCGACGACGGCGCCGAGATCACGGTCGAGCCCTTCCGCGCCACCCCCTTTCCCGTGATCAAGGATCTGGTGGTCGACCGCTCGCCGCTGGATCGGATCATCGAGGCCGGCGGCTACGTCACCATCAGCTCCGGCCCCAAGCCGGAGCCGAACGCCACCCCGATCCATCCCGAGACCCAGGAGTACGCGATGGACGCCTCGATCTGCATCGGCTGCGGCGCCTGCG
>JBPCOO010000330.1:0-5992 GCA_051000155.1 Solirubrobacterales bacterium
AGGTAGGCGATCACCCCTGCGGCGATCAAGGCGCCGAGCTTGATCCGGCCGCTGCGGGTCTCGGGGAGGTGCATCAGGAGCTGCGATCGGGAGCGGTCACCAGCGTCCCCGAGTATCGCCGCCCGAGCCCTTCGGCGGCGCGCTCGGCCGCGTCGCGGTCGCCGAACAGCCCGACCGCGGTCGGTCCCGAGCCGGTAACCATCGCGTGCGCGGCGCCGGCCTCCAGGAGCGCGTCCAGGGCCTCGGCTATCTCCGGCATCAGCGAGAGCGCGGCGGGCTGGAGGTCGTTGGTGAGCCGGCCGGTGTGATCGAGAAGGCCCACGCCCGCGTGACCGGAGCCGACGGCGGCGCCGGTCCCCTTTTCGAAGTCTGCCCGCAGGCTCTCACGCAGGCCCTCCAGCTCCGAGCGATCACGCTGGAGCCCGAGCCGATCGGCCTCCGCGTAGACATCGGCGGTGGAGAGCCCCCGCTCGTCGGGGACCAGCACGATCGCGTAGTCGCTGCCGAGGGCGAGCGATTCGACAGACTCGCCCGCGCCGCCCACCAATACCGTCGCCGGATCGAGCTGGGAGGGGACGTCGGCGCCGATCCGCGCCGCGATCTCCTCGAGGCCCTCGACCTCTCCGAGCGCCAGCCGCAGCACCGCGGCCGCATCGGCGCTACCCCCACCGAGCCCGGCAGCGACCGGAATCCGCTTTTCGATCGTGATTCGCAGCGGAGGCGCCTCCCACCCCGCCGCTCGCAGCTCCCGCAGGGCGACGGCCGCGAGGTTGTCTCCCTCCACTCCTTCGCAGACGACGTCGTCGCCGGAGCCCGCCGGCAGCGGCTCGACCGCGATCAGGTCGGCCAGCTCGAGCGGCTGGAAGATTGAAGCCAGCTCGTGCTTGCCGTCCTCGCGAACCCCTCCCAGATAGAGGCAGAGGTTGAGCTTGGCCGGAGCCCTCATCTCGGTCATCGACTCAGCGCCTCCGCCAGGCGTAGATGCTCGGTGGGCGGCAGCATCTCCGCCCGCGCGTCGATCGGGAGGCCCAATGACGACAGCGCCTCGCGGGCGGCGTGCCGCAGCTCCGCCGGTCGTGGTCGGGGCGCCTCCTCCCCGCGCTCCCGCGCCTCCGCCTCTCGTCGCTTAGCCGCCAGCTCGAGCGAGCGCGGGATTGCCTTGCGCCGGTGGCTGAAGCTGTCGCGGATGAGCTGGGAGACCCGCGGCGGCGGCGCGGCTCCCCGACGGCGCAGGCCGAGCACCGCCGAGTCCACCCGGGGCCGCGGCTTGAACACCGCCGGGTCCACCGCTCGCAGCATGCGGACGTCGCAGGCGAGCTGCACCTGGACGCTCGGTGAGCCGTAGGTGCGGGAGCCCGGCCGCGCCCGCAGCCGCTCGGCGATCTCCCGCTGGACCATCACCGTCCACCGCCGGAGGCTCGGCAGCTCCGCGATCGTACGAAGCAGCACCGGCGTCGCGACCGAGTACGGGAGGTTGGCGACCATTGCCGTCGGCTGGGGGTCGAGCTCGGTCAGCTCGAACCGCATCGCGTCCGCCCAATGGATACGCACTCCGTCAAGACGCTCCTCGACCGGATCCAGCGCCGTCCGCAGACGCTCGTCCAGCTCGATTACGTGGACGGCGCGGGCCGCACCCGCGAGCCGCTCGGTCAGGACCCCTTCCCCGCCGCCTACCTCGAGCACTACGTCGTCGGAGCTGATTGCGGCGTCGGCCACGATCGCGTCGAGCAGGTTAGTGTCGGCGAGGAAGTTCTGGCCGAGCCTCACCAATCGAACAACCTCGCAGCGTTGGCCTCGATCGCCGCCTCCTGTTCGCGCGGGTCCACCCCCCGCGCCTCCGCCAGCAGCTCAGCGGTGATCGCGACGTTGGCGGGCTGGTTGCGCTTGCCCCGGACGGGCTGCGGCGAGAGGTAGGGGCTGTCGGTCTCGGCCAGGATCAGCTCGTCGGGAACCAGTGCGGCCGCCTCCCGCAGCTCGGGGGCCTTGGGGTAGGTGACGTTGCCGGCGAAGGAGACGTACCAGCCGCGCTCGACCGCCTCCTGCGCCCGCTCGGGCCCGGCGCTGAAGCAGTGGAGGATGACGTCGAAGCCCTCGGCGGTGGCCGCCAGCAGCTCGAAGCAATCGGCGACCGCCCGGCCCGCCACCGGTCCGGCCTCGTCCCGCATGTGGATCACCAGCGGCTTGGAGACCTCGCGCGCGATCCGGATTTGCGCCTCGAAGGCCCGCACCTGGTCGGCCTCGGGCGCGCCCTCCCGGTAGAAGTCGAGCCCGGTCTCCCCGATCGCGCGGACCATCGGATCGACGGCCAGCTCGCGGATGTCGGCCGTAGCTTCCTCGTCGAAGCCGGCGGCGGCGTTCGGGTGCCGCCCGACCGCCGCGAACACCTCCTCGTGGCGCTCGGCCGCGGCGATCGCCTCCCGATTGGAGCCCTCGTCCATGCCGACGGTGAGGATCCGTCGCACGCCGGCCGCCCGCGCGGCGGCAACCAGATCCTCATCAGCCGGCTCGCAGGAGCCGAGGTGCGCGTGGGAGTCGATCATCTTCCCGCCAGACTACGCGGAGTCGCCACGATGCAACGAAACCGCGGGTAGTCAGCGGTTTGGTCACATATCGCACCGTCCGCCCCCGACAACCGGCCCCGCGCTCAGAGATCCCGCCGCCCGAACACCCTCGCCGCAAGCGCGGTCACGCCAACGACGTAGGCCGCCGCGTAGGGAAGCAGCAGCGCGCCGGAGTCCTTGGCGCCGCCGAAGGGACCGAGGCTGAGCAGGAACCCGGCGAGGCCGCTCGTCTCGGCCGTGAGCGCGAACAGGGCATCCTGGTAGAGCGCCTCGAACGGCAGGATCCAGCTCACCCACTCGGAGATGTCGACCAGCGTCTCGGCGCTGAGCGCGTCGCCGATCTGTCCCAGTAGTCCGGCGGTGAGGCCGGCGCCGAACAGCATCAGCACGGTGATCCCCTGGGCGGTCGAGGAGGTGAAGACCGAAACCAGGACCGAGAGCGCCGTCACCACGACCACCGAGGCGCCGAGCAAGAGTCCCGCGGAGATCGGCCGGTCCGGCACCCAGTCCCCCGAGATCCAGGTGATCGCCACCGCGACCGCGAACACGGCGATCACGTAGACGGATGCGACCCCCCCGGCGCCCAGAAGGCGTGCCCCCAGGATCGTCCCGCGTCGGAGCGGGCGCGCCGCGATCGGCTGGAGCAGTCCGGTCTCGGCGTCGCCGCGGACCACTCCAAGGGTGAGGAAGGTGCCGAGGATCGCGCCCAAAAAGAGGGTCGCGAACATCGCCAGCCCGGTCAGCGTCGCTCCGGCGAGGGCGCGGTCGTCGATCTCTGCGAGGCCGCCCGCGCCTCCGTTCCCCTCAAAGGCACCGACCTCCTTGAAAGCGAAGTGCACCCCGGTCGCATAGAGCGCCAGGAAGGTGAGCGTCAGCGCTCCGACGACCGGCACGACCTTGCGGCGGAGGCTCTCCCGCCAGGCGTAGCGAGCGATCACCAGGGCGGCCGAGCGCTCCGAGGGTGGTTGGATGGGCGCGCTCATCGCGGGGGCCGCCCCTCGCCCCCGCCCCCATCCCCGCCTTCCACCGCGGCGAGGTAGGCATCCTCGAGCGAGGAGCTGACCTCCGAGACTGAGTAGACCGAGGCGCCTTCGCCGACCAGCTTCGCCACCAACGCCGGTATCTCCGACCGGCCGACGCCCTCGAAACGCTGCGGACCGGCGTCGGTCTCCACCTCGACCACCGGCCCGCCCCGTAGCTCCGCCGCCGAGCCCGTCGCGACCACTCGGCCACCGTCGATGATCGTGACCGAGTCGCAGACCATCTCCACCTCTCCGAGCAGGTGTGAGTTCAAGAGGACGCCTACTCCGCGCGAACGGACCTCCACCAGCAACTCACGCACGATCCGGCGACCGGCGGGATCGAGGGCGCTGGTCGGTTCGTCCAGGAGCAGTAGCCGGGGCTCACCGATCAGTGCCTGCGCAATGCCGAGGCGCTGCTGCATCCCTTTGGACATCTCCCCGACCGGTATCCGCGCCGCGTCGGGGAGCCCGACGAGACCCAGCAGCTCGGCGCGCTCGCTTGCCCCGCCTCCCGAGCCGCTGAGGTCCTGGTGGAGGCCGAGCAGCTCCTCGGCCCGGAGCCAGGCGGGGAAGCGAAAGAGCTCGGCCAGGTATCCGACCCGGGTGCGGGCGAAGGGTTCGCTCGGAGCGACGCCGGCAACCTGGACCTCACCCGCCGAGGGACGCACCAACCCGCAGGCGATCTTGGTCAGGGTCGATTTGCCGGCGCCGTTGGGACCGAGCAGGCCGACCAGCTCGCCGCGACCGACCTCGAGGTCGACTCCCTCGAGCGCTCGCTTTTCCCCTCGGTAGCGCTTCTCGAGTCCGACGATTCGGAGCGCGGGGGCATCGTCGGGCTGCGACAAGTTGCCGCCCCCGCCACCACCTCGAGCCGGACCGCCCACCCCACCTGCTGTGACCCCGGCGGACCGGATCTCAGCCACTCGGCCGCTCGAGCTTCGGGAACAGCGGCTCGATGCGCTCGACCTCGACCCCGCCGGGGGCCGATCCGAACTCCGCCAGCTCGCGGCCGCCCTCATCCAGCGCCGCCAGCAGCCGATCGGTGCTCTGGGGCATGTAGGCATGGAGGGCGAGGGTGCAGACGCGCAGGCCCTCGTAGAGGTTGTAGAGGACCCGGTCGAGCGCCTCCACCTGCCCCGGATCCTTGGCCAGCTCCCACGGCTTCGACTCCTCGACGTAGCGATTGAGCCTCCGAACGCGGATCCAGATCACCTCGAGGCCGGTGGTCAGCTCGCCGTCGTCGAGGCGGGCGCGGAGGTCGGAGACGACGGTGGTCAAGCCGTCGGGCCCGTCCGCCAGCGCCGGGTCGGGCTCGGCCGGCGGCACCTTGCCCTCTCGGTAGCGGTCGATCATCGCCAGGGTCCGCGAGGCGAGGTTGCCGTAGTCGTTAGCCAGCTCCGTCTCGTAGCGGGACTCGAATCCCGCCGGTGAGATCGAGCCGTCCTGGCCGAAGCTGACCTCGCGGAAGCAGTAGAAGCGGAGCGCGTCGGCACCGAAGCGGTCGATCATCTCGAAGGGATCCAAGACGTTGCCGAGCGACTTCGACATCTTCTTGTCGTCCATCAGCAGATAGCCGTGGATGTAGATGCGCTTGGGCAGCTCCAGCTCGGCCGCCATCAAAAGCGCCGGCCAGATGACGGCGTGGAACTTGAGGATGTCCTTGGCCATGATCTGGAAGCTCGGCGGCCAGAAGCGCTCGGTCAGATCCTCCCCCTCCCGGGCGAACCCCAGCGCCGTGTAGTAGTTGAGCAACGCGTCGAACCAGACGTACATCCGCTGGGAGGGGTCCCAGGGCAGCGTCAGCCCCCACTCGAGCTGCGGACGGGAGAGCGAGACGTCCTCCAACCCGCCCTCGATGAAGCTGAGCGCCTCGTTGCGGCGGAAGTCCGGGGAGACGAACTCGGGGTGGTCGCGGTAGTGCTCGACCAAGCGCTCCTGAAAGCGGGAGAGCTCGAAGAACCAGTTCTCCTCCTCCTCACGGTCGAGCCGGATCTCGTGGATCGGGCAGGTGTTGTCGGGGCCGCGCTCGCGCTCGGTCTTGAAGTCGGCGCAGCGGGGGCAATACCAGCCAACGTAGGCGCCCTTGCGGACCCAGCCGTTGTCGTAGACCCGTTGCATCACCTCCGCGACCGCGTCGCGATGACGGGGGTCGGAGGTGCGGATGAAGAAGTCGTTGGAGGCCCCGATCCTCGGCATCAGGGCGGCGAACTTGGCGGCGTTGCGGTCGGCCAACTCCTCCGGGGTGACTCCCTGGCGCTCCGCCGCCCGGGCGACCGGCTCGCCGTGCTCGTCGGTCCCGGTGAGAAAGAACACGTCCTCCCCGCGCTGGCGCATATGGCGGGCGAGGATGTCGGCGGCGATCGTGGTGTAGGCATGGCCGAGGTGGGGCTCGGCGTTGACGTAGTAGAT
>JBPCOO010000357.1:0-4404 GCA_051000155.1 Solirubrobacterales bacterium
CGCAGGCGAGCGATTCCGCCAGCACGAGGCCGAACGCCTCCTCCCGCGCGGCGTGGACGGTCAGCCACGAGCTGCCGTAGGCATGCACCAGGGACTCGTGCTCGTCGAGGTCCACCGTTCGGATCCACGGGTATGTTGCGGGGTCGTAGCCGGCCGGTACCCGGCCCCCCCGGACTCTCCCCAGCAGCAGCTCGAGGTCCGGATAGCGATGGCGTATCACGGCGACCGCCTCGACCAGCAGCGCGACCCGCTTGCGGGGGTCCTCGCCTGCCGCAGGAGCGAACAATCGCGGACGGGCGCTGCGCTCACTGCCGAGCCGGAACAGCTCGAGGTCGACTCCCGGCTCGATCACCTCGCCCGACGTCAGCCAGGCCGATGCCTCGGCCGCGTAGCGGCTCAGAAAGATGACGCGGTCGGCCCCGGCGGTGATCCGCCTCCACATGCTCGCGCGCCAGGCGCTTCGTTCGATCACCTCACGGTTTGGAACGCCCATCACCGACAGCACCGAGGGGCGGCCGCTGCAGCGCGACCAGCGGTTTGCCGCGAGTGCGTCGGTCGGATACAGCGCGTGTGCCAGCCCGAACTCTCCCGCCCGCAGCGAGCGGTAGCTGGCCGGCAGGTGCAGCGCGTGCTCCCAGATGCCGAGGCGGTGCAGCGGCCACTCCGGTGGGCGCCGACGGCGGACCACTGTCATGCCCGCCTCGGTCGTTCGGGATCGGCGCTCGCGGTGTGAGGTGATCAGGGTCGGCTCGAAGCCGCGCCGCGGGAGTCGGCTGCCAAGGTCGTGGATGAAGCGCTCCGAGCCGCGGCGCACCTCCGGCCAGTAGCGCGGATGTAGTAACGCGATCCTGCGCCCACCACCGAGGGCCGAGGTCATCGCGGTAGAAGCGTGGGCAGGGTGGGCTGCATCGAGGTCACAAGGGTAGGGTGTCGAGCCACGCCAGCCACGCCAGCCACGCCAGCCACGCCCGAAACCGCCGGGCCGGCGAACCCGGGGTGAGCACCCGCTACCGTTAGTAACGCGGGAATGGTACGAGTGGCACTCAGATTCAAAGTACTGGCGATCGGCGTAGCCGGACTTCTGGCCGTGGTCACGGCCATGACGCCCTCTGCCCAGGCGGGTCCTCCGGCCTCGTTCTTCGGCGTCAATGCCGTCTCGCCGACCGGTGAGGACTTTCGACGCATGGGCTCTGGTGGCCTCGGGAGCTACCGGGTGACCCTGTTCTGGCAGGAGATCCAGCGGGAGCGGGGCGGTGAGCTCTTCTGGCGAGCGACCGACGAACTCTTCCGCGATATGGCGGAGACTGGGCTAAAGCCGTTCCCGATCCTATACGGTACGCCGCAGTTCGTCGGCAAGCGCCTCCAGAGACGAATCAAGCCCCCGGTGCGCAATGCCGCCGACCGCAGGGAGTGGCGGCGCTTCATCAAGGGCGCGATCGAGCGCTACGGGAAGGGGGGAGCCTTTTGGAGCGAAAATCCCGAGCTGGTTGATCCGAAGGTCCGCTACTGGCAAATCTGGAATGAGCAGAACGCCGAGTTCTACTGGAACCCTCGACCACGGCCAAAGGAGTATGCGCGGCTGTTGAAGATCTCTGACCGCGCGGCGAGGCGAGCCGATCCGGCGGCGAGGCTCGTGCTCGGCGGGATGTACGGGTATCCGGGCAGCCGCAGAGCGCTGTACGCCCGCAAGTTCCTCAACCAGCTCTATCGTCAGCCGAAGGTAAAGCGCTACTTCGAGGGGGTCGCCGTGCATCCCTACGGCGGCAGCCTCGCCGACGTGCGCCGCCAGCTCCGGGCGGCGCGGACGGTGATGCGCCGCAACGGTGACGGTCGCACCGGTCTGTGGGTGAGCGAGTCGGGCTGGTCTACCGAGGGCGATCCCCGCAACTTCCTCGTGGTCAGCGAAGGGGCGCAGCGACGGAAGCTGCTCCGGACGATGGAGCTGTACCTCGATCAGCGCAAGCGTTGGCGCATTCGCGCCGCCTTCTGGTTCGTCTGGCGTGATTATCCTGAGCCCGGGGCCTGTCCCTGGTGTGGCGGCGCCGGACTGTTGGAGCGGGACGGGGACTCCAAGCCCGCCTGGAAGGCCTACAAGAGGCTGATCAAGCGATCGAGCTCGTCCACCAATCTGCCCGCGGCAGCATCTAGATTGGGCTCATGAAGATCCTGATGGTCTGCGCCGCCGATTCCACGGCACCGGGTGAGAAGCAGGCGATCTGGCTGGGTGAGGCGCTGGTCTCGCTCGGACACGAAGTGCTGATCAGCCTCATCCCCGATCGGGTCGAGGGCGGTGACCGGCTCGGAGGCGGCGCGCTTCAAGTCCATCGGCGCACGCCTTCTTCCGCGGATCGGTGCGGGCCTCCGACCGTGAGCGGATCCGCGCTTTCGCTCCCGACGTGATCCACGCGCGCACGACGCGCGCGGCCGCGGCTGTCGCCGCCGAAGTCTACCGCCAGGATACTGGGGCGCCGCTGTTCGTCCATTGGCTCGACGACGAGTGGAGCCCGCTCGCCGGCGTTCCCGCGAACTCGCGGTACGAAGCGCTGAAGTTCCTCATCCGTCGGCGGGTCTTAGCGCGTCGTGATCCGGTGCAGTGGAACATGTCCACCCCCCGGACGCTCGCCTGGGCCGCCCGAGAGGCCGTCGCCTTTGACGCGATCACGCCGCAGCTCGCCGAGGAGGTCCGGACGCAGACCGGTCGGGCGTGCGAGACGATCCTGCCGGTTTCCTCGCCGCAGGCGTGGGAGGGGGGTGGCGAGCCGTATGAGCTGCCGGCTGAGCTTGGCGACCGAATGCCGTTGCTCTACACCGGCGACGTCAACTTCGTCACGGTTTCCGATGTACTCATGGCCCTTCGCGCGGTGGCCTTGACGCAGGCCGCCGGCCACGGGTCGCGTTCGTCCACGCCGGTCGCAACACCGCTGGGCTCAACCTGCAGGCGGAGGCCGATCGGGTCGGGATGAGCCCGGGCAGCGCGATCGAGGTCGGCAACCTCCCCTACGAGCGGGTGCCGCCGCTGCTTCGCGCCGGCAAGATCCTGCTCCAGCCGGGTCATCCGACTAAGCTCAACCGGCTCCGTCTACCCTCCAAGCTGCAGTCCTACCTTGCCTCCGGGACGCCGACGATCACCTTTGCCTTTGGCTGCGGCGAGCTGCTGCGGGACCGCGAGGAGGTGCTAAAGACCTATTCCCCCGCGGCGGAGGAGCTGGCCACCAGGATCGCAGAGCTTCTGGGCGACGAGCCGCTCTACGAGCGGCTGGCGGACGGAGGTCCGCGAGCCGCCAGGAGCCTGTTCGACCCGGAGGTCAACGCCCGCCGGATTGTCGCCCACTACCAGCACTGGATCTGAATTCGAACCTACCTATGATGTAGCCGCGGGGTGAGGAACCGTTCGTCCCGTCCTTATGCGACTACTCGTCACAGGCTCAAGAGGCGCCGTCGGAACCCATCTCGTCGAGGAGCTCCTCGGCCGCGGCCACGAGGTCTGGCACACGGATCGGGGACATCATCACGAGGGTCGTTACGTGCGTTCTGACATCGGCGCGTCCCGCCAACTCGAGTCGGTGTTCGAGCGAGCTCGTCCTGAACTCGTCTACAACCTCGCCGGGGAGTTCGGACGACGCAACGGCGAGGATTTCTACGGTGACTACGAGGGCACCAAGAGCGAAGACGTTCCCGAGCGGGTTCCGACCCGCCAGCTCAATGACTACGCGATGTCGAAGTGGGTCAACGAGATGCAGATTCTCAACGCCGCCGACGAGTGGGGTTCGGAGATCGTCAGGGTGAGGCTTTTCAACACCTATGGTCCAGGCGAATACTTCAGCGAGTACCGCAGTGCGGTCTGCAAGTTCATCTACAAGGCGATGCATCGAAAGCCGTTAACGACGGCCTGGTTTTGCCACCCGACGTGCTGATGCCCCCGCGGTAGGAAGCAATTGCTAGACAGCTCGATCGCGCGCATCTTCGAGCTGGTCGATGACGACGACATCGTCCTCGACGTCGGCGGCTGGATCAAGCCGTTCACGCGGGCCGACTACGTCATCGACCTGCTGCCCTACAGCACCCGCGGGGACTTGGGAGCGATCGGCACGGGCCCCGAGCGCTTTGACGAGTCCCGCTGGATCCAGCGGGACATCTGCGACCGCGAGCCTTTCCCCTTCGCCGACGATCAGTTCGACTTTGCGATCTGTTCGCACACGCTTGAGGACGTGCGCGACCCGATTTGGGTCTGTGAGGAGATCTCCCGAGTGGCTCGCGCGGGCTATGTCGAGGCCCCATCCCGGGCTGAGGAGCAGAGCTACGGATTTGACGGACGGTTCACGGGCTGGGGTCATCACCGCTGGTTGGTCGACGTTGCCGACGGGGGCCTTGAGTTCACCATGAAAAGCGAGCGGGTCGAGCTGC
>JBPCOO010000360.1:0-5136 GCA_051000155.1 Solirubrobacterales bacterium
GGCGAAGAAGTCGGTCGAGGAGAAGGTTCTCGCCGAGGGCGAGCGCGCCGAGCTGGAGGCGGGCGTGCATGGCATCTCCGCGGAGCTGCTGCGGGTGTTGGGACGACTCCGGTTCCGGACCAGCTACGGGCAGAACGTGCTCGACCATCTGATCGAGTGCGCCAACATCGCCGGATCGGTGGCCGCCGAGCTCGGCGCCTCCGTCAATACCGCCAAGCGGGCGGCGCTTCTGCACGACCTCGGCAAGGCGGTTAGCCATGAGGTCGAAGGCTCCCACGCCGCCGTCGGCGCGACCATGGCCCGTCGCCACGGGGAATCCGACGCGGTCGTCCACGCGATCGAGGCCCACCACAACGAGGTCACCCCACGCACGGTCGAGGCGGTGATCGTCCAGATCGCCGACTCGCTCTCGGGTGCGCGCCCCGGTGCGCGCGGCGAGGCGCTCGAGCAGTACGTCGCCCGCCTGCGCGATCTGGAGGAGATCGCCGAGCGTCATCCGGGCGTTGAACGGGTGTATGCGATGCGCGCGGGGCGCGAGGTCCGGGTGATGGTCGATCCGGGCAAGGTCGACGACGAGGAGGCGGCGGTGATCGCCTCGAAGACGGCCAAGGCGGTCGAGAAGGAGCTCTCCTACCCGGGTCGGATCCGGATCACGGTGATCCGCGAGTCCCGCAATACCGCGATCGCTTCGTAGCAGCGGATACAACCCCCTCCCGGCGGCGGCCCGGACCGCGCGCGCGGGTTCGACGGCACAGTCGCGCTGCCCGCGAGGTCGTTAGGATCTGGCTCCGATGGAGCTCTTCGAGGGAACTTTCTTCTACGTCTCCGCGGCGGTCCTCGTCGTGCTGGTGCTGGTGGCTGCGTTCATCGGCATGCGCAGCGAGAGCTTCCCGGGTAAAGGGCGCACCGGCGGAATCCTGATCGGGATCACCACCCTGATGGTCGCGGTGGTCTGCGTCGCGGCCGTCGCCGAAGCGCGTCACGAGCAGGAGAACCGCCGTGCCGAGATCGCCGAGACGGAGAAGGAAGAAGCGACCGAGCAGGAGCTCGACGAGGGGTCGGAAGGTCCGGTCGCGCTCGAGGAGGGTGATCCGGATGGCGAGGATCAGAACGCCCCCGGGATCACCGAGGAACAGCAGGAGAACATCGGCCCCGAGACCGCCTCGGTCGACGGCGCGGAGGTGTTCGCCTCCGAAGGTTGCGGCAGCTGCCACGCCCTCCAAGCCGCCAACTCGGCCGGACAGATCGGGCCGTCGCTGGACGCCGAGCTCGAGAACGAGGATGCGGAGTTCATTCGCACCTCGATCATCGATCCGAACGCTGAGATCAGCGAGGGCTTCGGTGAGGGGATCATGCCCACCAACTACGCGGAGTCTCTGACCGAGGTCCAGCTCGACGCGCTCGTCGAATATCTGGTGAAGTCGACCGGCGGCAACTGAGCCGTGACGGGCGCCGACGTCCGCCCCATCGTTTAGTCGCGGCCCCGTCTCTCGTTACCCTTGCGGTATGGGAAGGCGCTTCCACATAACCACCTTTGGCTGCCAGATGAACGAGCACGACTCCGAGCGGATGAAGGGGATGCTCGGGGGGCTCGGCTACACCGAAGCGCCGGAACGGGGCGAGGCCGACCTGATTCTGTTCAACACCTGCTCAATCCGCGAGACCGCCGACTCGCGCTTCATCGCCCACCTCGGCGAGGCCAAGCGGCTCAAGTCCGAGGATCCGGACCGGATCGTGGGCGTCGGCGGTTGCTGGGCGCAGTCGGTCAAGGAGGAGGTGTTCGACCGCTTTCCCTTCGTCGACGTCGCCTTCGGCCCCGGGCAGATCCACAAGCTGGCCGAGTTTCTGAACTCCGACCAGCTCAGCGCCCAGGGGTTCTTCGAGTTCGAGGACTTCGCCGGGCACCTCCCGGCCAGCCGCGAACGCCCCTTCCAGGCCTGGCTCCAGATCTCCCAAGGCTGCAACTGCGTCTGCTCCTACTGCATTGTCCCCTCCACCCGGGGCCGCGAGCAGAGTAGGCCTGCGCCAGAGCTGGTGGCTGAGGTGGAGCGGCTCGCCGCCGACGGCGTCCGCGAGGTCACCCTGCTCGGCCAGAACGTCAATAGCTACGGGCGCGATCTCCGCGGGGACGACCGCCTCAGCTTCGCCGAGCTGTTGCGGGCGGTGGACGCGATCGAGGGGATCGACCGCATCCGCTACACCAGCCCACATCCCAAGGACATGCGCGAGGACGTGATCGCCGCCCACGCCGAGTGCCCAGCCGTCTGCGAGCACATCCACCTGCCGCTGCAGGCCGGCTCCAGCCGCATCCTCAAGGCGATGCGGCGCACCTATACCCGCGAGCGCTACCTCGACCGGGTGGCGATGATCCGCGAGCGCCTACCCGACGCCTCGATCACCACCGACATCATCGTCGGCTTCCCCTCCGAGACGGAGGAGGAGTTCGCGGAGACGCTTGAGGTCTGCGAGCAGGTCGGCTACGACGCCGCCTTCACCTTCATCTTTAGCCCCCGGCGCGGGACCGCGGCCGCCGAGCTGGATGGAAGGGTTCCCCACCCGGTCAAGGTCGAGCGCATGCAGCGGCTGGTCGAGGTCGTACAGCGGCGGGCGAAGGAGCGGGCGCAGCGCTTCGTCGGGCGCGAGGTCGAGGTGCTGGTCGAAGGCAGCTCCCGCACCGATGCCTCGCGGGTCCGTGGTCGCTCCACTCACAACAAGGTCGTCAACTTCGAGGGGACGGCGGCACCCGGGGAGCTGGTGCGGGTGGAGATCGACTCGGCCACCTCACAGACGCTGATGGGTAGCGAGCGATTGCTCTCACGCGTTTGATCGCGATCTTCGGCCCCACCTCGGTCGGCAAGACGGCGGTAGCGATCGAGCTGGCCGAGCTACTGCGCCGGCGCGGCGAGGATCCGGTTGCAATCTCATGCGATTCGATCGCCGTCTACGAGGGCCTCGAGGTTCTCAGCGGGGCGCCGAACGCAGCCGAGCAGCGCCGGTTCGAGCACCGGTTGGTCGGGACCGTTCCGATCACCGAGGAGTTCAGCGCGGGAAGATTCGCCCATCTGGTGCACGCAGAGATCGATCGGGCGGTCGATGCTGGCCGGCGCCCGATCCTGGTCGGCGGCACCGGCCTCTACATGCGGGTGGCGCTGAGCGAGCTGGACCTCGCTCCGCGGGTTGATCCGGAGGTGCGCGCGGAGGTTGAGCGTCGGCTGCGGCGCGAGGGTCCCGAGGCGCTCCATGGCGAGCTCTCGACCTCCACCGCGGCCCGGATCGACCCCGGAGACGGCAAGCGAATTGGCCGGGCCCTCGAGCTGGAGCTGAGTGGTGCCGAGCCCCCTGAGGCCAAGCGTGAGCTGTGGACCAAGGAGCTGCGGCGGCCGGCACTGTTGGTGGGCCTGAGCGCGAGCCGAGCCGAGCTCGACGCAAGGATCTCCGAGCGGGTCGAAGCTATGGTCGCCGCGGACGTGGCGGCGGAGATCGAGGCCGCCGAGAAGGCGGGGGCATCCCGTACCGCTCGCGCGGCGCTCGGGTTCTCCGAGTTCCCGGCCGGGGAGATCGAGGCCGTCAAGACCTCCCATCGCCGCTACGCGCGCCGCCAGATCAGTTGGATGCGGAAGATGCGAGGCGTCCGCGAGATCGATCGCACCGGCGTCGAGCCCGCCGCGACCGCGGCGGAGATCATCGCCGCGCTCGATTGATGGATACTGCCGCCTCATGAGGTTCGAGAAGTGGCAGGCCCTCGGCAACGACTACCTCGTGATCGAGGCGGACGAGCTCCCCTGGGAGCTGACCCCGAAGCGGATCAGGGCGCTTTGTGCCGCCCACTTCGGTGCGCACTCTGATGGGATCCTGTTGCTCTCGCGCTCGCGGGAGGAGCGCTACGTGGCCGAGTTGAGGATCTTCAATCCCGATGGCTCGGAGGCGGAGCTTTCCGGGAATGGAGCGCGGGAGGCCGTCCTCTACCTACGCCGCTCGGGCTGGGTCGAAGCCGACACCTTCACCATCCTCACCGCCGCCGGGGAGATCACCCCGACGCTGACGGGCCCCGGATCGGCCTCGATCGCGATGGGTTCTGCCTCGCTCACGTCCAAGGACTTCCCCGGCGGCCCTGAGGACGGCGTCGGCACGATCGAGGTTGATGGCGGCGAGCTGGAGTTCCAGCACATCTCGATCGGCAATCCTCAATGTGCGATCGAGGTGGGAGAGGAGCTCGAGCAGCTCGACCTGCCGGCGATCGGGCCGGCGATCGAGGAGGATCCCCGCTTTCCCAACCGCACCAACGTCAGCTTCTGGCGGCGACGGGGGGATGGCTCGGTCGGTGCCCGGATCTTCGAGCGCGGGGTGGGGGAGACGCTCTCGTCGGGAACTGGTGCCTGCGGGGCCGCGATCGCCGCCCACCTGCGCGGTGCCGAGAGCCCGATCACGGTCGTCCTCGACGGAGGCGAGTTGGAGGTCGAGCTCGGCGCCGGCCTCGATGTGCGGCTGATCGGCTCCGCCAGCCCGGTCTACAGCGGCGAGTTCTCTCCCGAGCTGATCGCCGAGCTGGGCTAGCGCCGGTGGGCGAAATCGCACCCGGGCGAAACTGCACCCTGCTCACGGTCGGCATGAACAATGTGCAGAGTTGGTCCGCCGGCCGCCCCGGCTAGGGTTCGAGCGGGGCGAAGTCGACCTCAGTCATCTCGACCGAGCGGTCCCAGAGCTGTCGCTGCTTGGCCTCGTCGCGCGACCCCGAGCTGCAGCCCACCTTGGTTGGATGACCGCGCATCTGCTTGATTCCGTCGGGTCCGATGAAGTCGCTGCCGACCGCGTCGGGGGAGGTGGCCGCATAGAGCGTCGGCAGCGCCCCCTGCTCGTCGCTCTGGGCGACGAAGACGTTCGCCACAGCCATCGCCGGCACCAGCAGCTTTCCGAGTAGACCCCCGCTGGGGCCGCTGGTCTGGAGGTTGGTTGCCGAGTAGCCGGGGTGGCAAGCGAGTGCCATCGCCTCGGTTTCGCGCGCCCGTAGTCGCCGGTCGAGCTCGAAGGTGAACATCAGGTTGGCCAGCTTGGAGCGTCCATAGGCGCCCCAGCGTGAGTAGTCGCGCTCCCAGTTGAGGTCCCCGAAGTCCATCGATCCCTGGCGGTGGGCGAGGC
>JBPCOO010000283.1:0-6411 GCA_051000155.1 Solirubrobacterales bacterium
CCGATCCCGACCTGGCGGATGCTCACCTTCGCCGCCGGGATCGCGGTGCTGGCGGTGGCGATCGTCTCGCCGCTGGAGTCGCTGGCGGAGGAGCTGGTCGCATGGCACATGGTCCAGCACCTGCTGATCTTGGACATCGCGGCCCTGTTGGTGGTGCTGGGGTTGACCGGGCCGATGCTGCAGCCGGTGCTGGCGGTCCGCTGGCTGCGCTGGATCAGGGTGCTGGCCGATCCGATCGTCTCCTTCGTCGTCTGGGTAGCGGTGCTCTACGTCTGGCACATCCCGGCGCTCTATCAGGCCTCGACCTTCGACAGCCAGGCTCTGCACGCGCTCGAGCACGGCAGCTTCTTCTTCGCCGGACTGGGGATCTGGATGTCGCTGCTGGGCCCGTTGCCGAAGCCGGAATGGTTCGGCAACGGGGCCAAGGTCGCCTATGTGATCGCGGTCAGGCTGGCGGGGACCGTGCTCGCCAACGTGATGATGTGGTCGGGGGCGGTGATCTACCCCCGCTACGCTTCCGTAGCCGACGGCGGGGCCACCGACTCCCTCAGCGACCAGGGGACGGCCGGCGTCGTGATGATGTTCGAAAGCACTGCCGTAACCCTTGCCACCCTGGCGTGGCTCTTTTTCCGATGGGCCCGCGAGGACATCGAGCGCCAGGAGCTGCTCGATCTCGCCGACGCCCGCGGGGTGGCGCTCGACCCGGCCCGCGCCGGTCGCGCCGTCGCCGCCGACCAGGGGGAGCGCCTCCGCCGCCGGATCGAGGAGCAGGCGTGAGCGCCCGGGATTCGACGCCGGCCGACGAAGTGGTCGCGCGCTCGGCCACTCGTCCCGCGGATCCCTCGCCGCCGCCGACGCAGCCGGAGGGGGCCTCGACGGGGGCGATCGACAACCGCTTCCTCTACCTGTTCGTGTTTGTGGTCGGGACCGGCTCGCTCGGCGCCGAGATCGCCGCGGCGCGCCTGATGGCCCCGTTCTTTGGCGCCTCCACCATCGTCTGGGCGAACACGATCGGGATCGTCCTGGTCGCGCTGAGCGTCGGCTACTGGCTCGGCGGCAAGATCGCCGACAAGCATCCTCACCTGCGCGGAATGTCGTTGATGGTGATGGTTGCCGCGGTGATGCTGGCCATCGTCCCCCTGGTGGCGCGGCCTTTGTTCGACATCTCCGTGGACGCGCTCGACTCGATCTCCGCCGGCGCCTTCGTCGGCTCCCTGTTCGGGGTGCTGGTATTGCTCGCTGCCCCGGTGACCCTGCTCGGGGCCGCGGCACCGTACGCGATTCGCCTGACGGTCCCGGACGTCGAGCACTCGGGCAGCGTCTCCGGGCGGTTGTATGCGATCTCGACCTCGGGATCGCTGCTCGGCACCTGGGTCTCGGCGCTGCTTCTGATTCCGCTTATCGGGACCCAGCGGACCTTCATCGTGTTCGCGGCGGTGATCGCCACGGTCGCCGCGGTCGGCCTCGGGCGTCGTTTCCTGGTGGTCCCGGCGGCGCTGTTCCTGGCGCTCGCGATTCCGGTGGGAACGGTCAAGGCGACCAGCAACGGCGAGGTCATCTTCGAGACCGAGACCGAGAACCAATACGTGCGGGTGATCGAGCGCCCCGACGGCGACCGCATCCTCGAGCTGAACGAGGGCCAGGCGGTCCACTCCATCTACAAGCCCGACACCGTCCTCACCGATAACGTCTGGGACGGTTACCTGGTGGCGCCGTTCGCCGGGCTGGCCGAGCCTCCCGATCGTATGGCGATCCTCGGCAACGCCGCCGGGACCACCGCGCGCGCCTACGGCAAGTACTTCCCGACCACCGAGATCGACGGGGTTGAGATCGACGGCGAGCTGCACGACGTCGGCCGCCGCTTCTTCGACATGGGCTCGAATGAACGTCTGGAGACCCACACCGCCGACGCCCGTCCCTGGCTGCGGCAATCGGAGGGCGACTACGACGTCATTCTGGTCGACGCCTATCGCCAGCCCTACATCCCCTTCTACCTGGCGACCGAGGAGTTCTTCGAGCTGGTGGCCGACAAGCTCGCGCCCGGAGGGCTGGTGATTATCAACGCCGGCCATCCCGAGGGCAATGATGACTTGGAGCAGGTACTGGGTCGGACCATGGCCGAGGTCTTTCCCAGCGTCCTGCGCGATCCGAAGGAGCCGACCAACACGTTGATCATCGGCAGCGAGGCACCGATCTCAGCCGCGCGCCTGCGGACTTCGTTGCCGACTCTGCCCCCGGATTTGCAGCCGATCGCGGCGGCCGCGGCGGCTCGGCTTGGCCCGCGCCTTCCCGGCGGCGAGGTCTACACCGACGATCAAGCTCCGGTGGAGTGGCTGATCGACAAGTCGTTGCTCGACTACGCCAGCGACGGCTAGCGGCGTTCTTCAGGGTGGCGAGGATCCCCGCGGAGGCTGCGGACCACCGCTCGGCCGAGTTCGATCGCGAAGCTGGCTGAACGGCCTACCGGTCCGGTTAGCAGGGGCACCGCGATCCGGTCGATCGGCTTGCGGTAGTCGGGGTGGGCGGAGCGCCGACTCGCCCTTGGCTCGTTCTGCTCGGCCCCCGGCTGGCTGCCCTCCGCGCCCGGCCTTCGCTCGCCCGCGCTCACCGGCTGCCGGCGAGGTCGGCGACCGGGTTGATCCCCCACCGCTCGGCCACCTCGAGGTGCTCGGGAGCGAGCCGCCAGCGGTCGGGTCGCTCGGGTCCCTCGTGCTCGGGGTTGGCGCCCTTGAGCGTCATCGAGCCGCGGTTGTCACCGATCTCGGCGATCACGGCGATCTCCTCGTCGGTCAGCAGGATCTGCTCCGGCAGTGCTGCCAGCTCCCCCCGCTTCTCCTCGATCGGGCGCGCTCCCTCCCCGATCTCCTGGATCAGGGTGGGGGCGACGCAGCTGACCGCGGGGTGGGCGAGGTTCCACTGGCAGGCCAGCTGCATTGGGGTTAGCCCGGTCCGCTCGCGGACCTCGGCAAGTCGGTCGAGCTTGGTGGCGGCCTGCTCGACCCATCCCTCCGGGCGGAACTTGCGGTGGTCGCGCTCGGCGAAGGTGTGGCCGGGACGGACGTCGCCCCAGAAGGCGCCGCCGTAGTCGACGACCCGGGTGATCAGCTCGATGTCGTGGCGGCTGGCCGCCTCCAGGACCATCCGCCCGGGCCAGGGCTCGAACGGGTTGAGGATCACCATCGCCCATTCGATCAGCTCGCCGTAGCGCTCGAAGCAGTCGAGCAGGTCGAGGGTGAAGCCGTTGGCGGGGCCCGGAGCGACGCCGATCTCCGAGCAGACGCCGAGCTCCCGTAGCGCCGCCATCCCTCCCCACACCTCGGGGGAGCTGAAACCGCGCCGGTCGGGATTGTGGAGCAGAAGCAAGTCGAAGTGGTCGACGCCGATCCGTTCAAGCGCGGCCTGGGTCGCGTACTGCAGGTAGCCGGCGTACTCATCCGGGCCGCGGAGGCGGGGGTCGGTGAATCGCGGAAACCCCTTCGGCCCGTCGCGCTCGCCCTCGTAGAAGTCGTGGCCGATCGCGCCGACCAGGCAATAGGAGTCGCGATCGACGTCCGCAAGCGCCCGGCCGAGGAGCCTGTCCGCTTCTCCTTGGCCGTAGGTGTCGGCGGTTATCATCGTGTCGATGCCCTCGCCCGGGCGGAGCACGGCCTCCAGCCGCTCGTCGGAGATCGGCTCGCCGAAGTGCATGAAGCGTCCGCCGCTCCAGGTGCCGATCGCTTTGCGTCCAGGTCGCATCAGGACGAAAGTTAGAGCTATCTCTAAGGTTCCCGCCCCGATGAGCGTCCAGACGGAAATCTCAAAGCTGCCCGAGTCCCGCGTCAAGATCGCGGTGACCGTCAACCCCAAGGAGGTCGACGACAAGGTCGAGCGCTCTGCGCAGGCGTTCGGGCGGGAGATGCGGGTGCCCGGCTTCCGCAAGGGGAAGGTCCCCGCGCCGATCGTGCTGCGCCAGCTCGGCCGCGGACCGGTGCTGGAGCAGGCCCTGCGGGACTCGCTGCCCGGATGGTACGAGCAGGCAATCATCCACAGCGGGGTCACCCCGGTCGGCGAGCCGAGTCTCGACGTTCCAGAGACGCCGGAGGCGAGCGCGCCGCTGGAGTTCACGATCGAGATCGGGATCCGCCCCGATGCCGAGCTGGGTGACTACAAGGGTCTGGAGGTAGCGAAGGCGAAGCCGGAGGTCCCCGACGACGCGATCGACGCCGAGATCGAGCGGGTGCGGGAGAGCCTCGCCGGCCTCGAGGCGGTCGAGCGGGCCGCTGCCGAGGGCGATCGCCTATTGATGGACTTCGAGGGCAAGATTGACGACGAGCCGATCGAGGGGGGTTCGGCCACAGACTTCCTCTACGAGCTGGGCTCGGGAACGCTGATCGACGGCTTCGACGCCCAGCTCGCCGGCGCCGAGGCCGGTGAGGAGCGCACCGTGGAGACCACCTTCCCCTCCGACTACAACGCCGAGCACCTCGCTGGAAAGGACGCGGTCTTCGAGGTCACGGTCAAGGAGGTGCGGGAGAAGAAGCTGCCTGACCTCGATGACGACTTCGCCGCGGACAACTCCGACTTCGAGACGCTGGGGGAGTGGCGAGCGGACATCGAGGACCGGCTGAAGCACTCGATCGAGCACCGGATCGAGGACCAGTTCCGCGAGGACGCCGTCGACGCCGCGGTCGAGGCGGCGACGATCGACGTGCCCGAGCCGATCGCCGCCGCTCGTGCGACTGAGCTCTGGGAGCGGATCGAGCGCCAGCTCCAAGGCAGCGGCATGGATCCGAACGCCTACCTGCAGATGCAGGGCAAGACCCGGGAGGAGGCGATCGAGGAGGCGCGCGAAGACGCCGAGCAGTCGATCCGCCGCGAGGCGGTGCTGGCCGCGGTCGCCGGGGCCGAGGAGATCGAGATCAGCGAGGAGGAGATGCTGGAGGCGCTGGAGCCGCCGGCGGGGGAGAAGGGCAAGCCCGACAAGCTCCTCAAGCGGCTGCGCAAAGAGGGTCGCGACGTGCTCTTGGCCGAAGACCTGAAGATGCGCAAGGCCTCCGACGTGATCGTCGAGAGCGCGGTGGCGATTGAGATGGACGCGGCCGAGGCGCACAAGCGGCTCTGGGGGGAGGAGGACGCCGACGAATCCGAGGGCGAGCCCGCCCGGGAGGAGGCGGAAGCGGAGGACGGCGCGGCCACCGCCTCCGAAGCCGAAGGGACGGCTGCGGAAGGAGCGGAGGCCTCCAACAACACCTCCGAGGAGAAGTAGCTGCCCAATGGCTCCCGCGTGCACAAGCCTTTTCCCGGTGCCGCCGGTCGGCTTCTATAGACTGCCCCGCTCATGAGTCCCATGGTCCCAATGGTGGTCGAGCAGACCTCGCGCGGCGAGCGCGCCTTCGACATCTACTCGCGCCTGCTGAACGAGCGCATCATCTTCTTGGGCACGCCGGTGACCGAGGACATCGCCAACCTGATCGTCGCCCAGTTTATCCATCTCGAGTCCGAGGATCCCGATAAGGACATCTCGCTCTACATCAACTCCCCGGGCGGATCGGTCTACGCGGGCCTGGCGATCTACGACACGATGCAGTACATCAAGCCCCAGGTGCAGACCATCTGCATCGGGATCGCGATGAGCATGGGCGCGCTACTGCTCAGCGGCGGCGCCGAGGGCAAGCGGATGTCCACCCCCAACTCGAAGATCCTGATCCACCAGGTCTCCTCCACCGGGATCGGAGGTCAGGCGACCGACATCGAGATTCACGCCAAGGAGATCATCGAGACGCGCAGCCGCCTCGACAAGATCATCGCCAAGCACACCGGCCAGGATCTCGAGAAGGTCTCCAACGACACCGACCGCGACTACTTCATGACCTCCGAGGAAGCCGTCAAGTACGGCATCATCGATCGGGTCATCGAGCACCGCTGACCCAGAGCCGTTGACCGCGCCAGCAGGTGGCCCTTAGACCTGAAATCCGCCGTGCCGTTGAAGGTGCGCGGAGACCTGCCGAGTAAGAGGGTGGAGCACTGATCCCATCCCGGCTGCCGTAAGCTGACATAGCGGCATCGACCGGGCCCCACGCTCCGAAGGGAGATCCAACTTGGCACGGCCAACTGATTCGAACGAGCAGCTCCTCTGCAGCTTCTGCGGCAAATCGCAGCGACAGGTGAAGAAGCTGATCGCCGGCCCCGGCGTCTACATCTGCGACGAGTGCATCGACCTCTGCAACGAGATCATCGACGAGGAGCTCACCGCCCCGGCGACCTTCGACATCGAGAACCTCCCCAAGCCGCAGGAGATCTGCGAGGTGCTCAACGAGTACGTCGTCGGCCAGGAGCAGGCCAAGCGCACGCTGTCCGTGGCGGTCTACAACCACTACAAGCGCGTGCAGATGATGCAGGCGGACGACTCCGACATCGAGCTGCAGAAGTCCA
>JBPCOO010000118.1:0-5644 GCA_051000155.1 Solirubrobacterales bacterium
CGGGGCCAGCTCGGTCGCTTTGACCTTGCCGACCGAGACGCCGCCGATGCGGACGTCGGCTTCCACGGCGAGCTGGATCGCCTCGGGGAAGAAGGCGGTCACCCGGTAGCTCTTCGCCTTCAGCGGGACCGGACCGCCGAAGGCGACCCAGAGGAACAGGAGCAGGCCGAAGCAGGACATGGCGAAGCCGCCGGCCAACAAGATCCTTCCGAGTGATGGTGCGGATTTCTGCATGGCTCTACCTCACCACCTAACAGGCGTTCTCGAAGGTTCCACCGGGCGCGAACAGCGCACCCAGTCCGGTTACCGCGGGAGCCGCGGGGCTCGAGCCGAGCAGCGAGAAGGCCTCGTCGCAACCGATCGTCAGGTAGATCCGCCGCAGGAACCCGTGGGCATCGCCGCCCTCGAAGATCGAATTGCCATTGTGCCCGAGCCAGCCGGCCCAGAACAGGTACCCCTCGTCCCGGTTGGCCGTTCCCGGAGGCTCGGCGCCGTTGGGGTTGAACGCGGCCATGTTGCCGAGCTTGTTGATCTTGTCGGCGACCGTGGTCAACTCGGGGGTCGCCCGGCTGAGCCTGCGCGCCGCCGGCCGTAGATCGCTCACCGGCTCCCGCGCCTCGCGCACGAATGGGCGGATCTCGTTCTTGATCACCGGGGTGACGTCCTCGGCCAACCGGCGGGTGGAGTCGTTGACCTCGTCGAGATTGCGCGCGAACGGGCGCAGGTCATTGAGGGTCGGGCCGAGCACGTTGGCGAAATCAGTGACGTTGCGGAGGGTCTCCTCGGTCTGCTGGAGTGTTTCGGGCAGGATGTCGATCGTCCGCCGGACGTCCGGATCCTGCTCGGCGATCGCTCCCAGCGCCGAGGCCGAGGCCTCGGTCAGCTCGGTCAGGTCCTCCTCGGCCTTGCCCACCTCGCCGGTCAACGACCGGAAGTTGGTGACCAGCCGGCTGAGGTTCTCCTTGCGCTTGGCGACCTCGGTGTTGAGCTGTTCGAAGTCGCGGTTGATCGGTCCGAGCGAGCCGAGCACGGCGCCGAGCTCCTCGCCGCGGCGATCGAGGCCATTCCCGGCCCCCACCAGGAGTATCCGCAGGTAGGCCTGACTGTCACGGTCGAGCGCCTCGAGGATCTCATCGAGGTTGACGTCGGGAGCGGTGTTGGCCAGCGGGACCATCCCGCCCTCCTCGACCTCCCCGGCGTTCTCGGTGCCCGGGTCGAGCTGGAAGAACATGTCCTTGAGCTGGGTCTGCGGTCGCAGCAGGATGGTCGCGTCCTGGTAGACCGGCAGGAAGTCTCGCTTGAGGCCGAAGGTGACGACCGCCTTGCCATCGACCAGCTCGACGTCCTCCACCAATCCGATCTGCACTCCCGCTACCCGGATCGACTGACCCTGGCCCGGCACCACCGCCTGAGCGGTTTCGAACTCGGCCTGAAGCTCGAACGGGCGGGTTTCGAGGATCGGGATCCGCAGGCGCTGCTCCTGCAGGATCACGTAGGTGACGACCAGGCCGACCACCAGCAATACCGCGATCGCGACGAGGTCCTTGATGTGTTTTTTGATGAAAATCATTTACTCGCCGTACTTCTCGTAGAACTGCTTGGTGTCTTTCTCGGCCTGCTTCTGAGCCTGCTTGGCCTCGCGCTTCTCGCCGACCTTCCGTAGGCCCGCGGCCTGGTAGAGGCCCTGGAAGATCTCGTCCGATTCCTCCATCAGCTTGCCGGCCTTGCCGGTGGTCGGGACGGGCACCGGGAGGTCGGGAATCGGCAGGTCCGGAACGGGCAGACCGCCGACCTCGCCACCGCCCTGGCTGCTCTGAGCCGGCGGTGCGCCGCCGTTGGCGCGGAGGTCCGGCGGCTCCTGGTTCTCGCATGGCTCCTCCGGCTTGAACGGGGTCTTGAGCGAGTCGTTGAGCCCGGGCATCGCGCCGGCGATCGGAATCCCGGTGACACCCGCGAGGACCTCACCGGTCTCCTGGCTCTCGACCGCGACCGTGTTGGTGCCGCCGCTACCGGCGACCCGGATGTACTGGCCGTTGGCGTCCTGGGAGCGGCTCTCGCCGTTGAGCCCGACCAAGCCATAGCCGGTCTCCTTGAACACCTCGGTATCGGTGTTGTGCGGGTAGCCGTTCAGGCCGACGGGAGCATCATTGGCGAAGGGGATGATCACCTCGTTGAAGCAGCTCGCCAGCTCGCGCGCTTGCTCGAGGAAGGGCTGGGTGCGCTTGGTTAGCTTGGTCAGCGGCGGAATCGTCAGTCGCAGGTCGGCGACCAGCCCTCGCAGCTCGACCGGGCGGGAGAGCCGACGGGTCTGCACCAGAAGCGGGGTCGCTGCGCGCAGGGTCTCGGGGGCGCTGCGGGTGCCCGGCAGGATCTCGCGGGAGAAGGCGCGCAGCGGCGGGAAGGCGGCGTTAAGGCTGGCGAAGGCGGGATCGGCGGCATCGAGCACCTGCGGCAGCTCGACGATCGTCTGCTCCAGGTCAGCGCTCTGGGCGGCGAGGCTGCCGGTGACGGTGTCGAGGTTGGAGATCGTGTCCTGGAGCGCCAGCTCGTTTTCGCCGAGCCCACGGACGACCCGATCGAGGTTGCCGATCAGTCCGGAGAGGTCGTTGGGGTTCTGGCCGAGGATCGCCTCGTTGACCTTCGAGCCCTCCCGGAAGGCGCCGGCGGAGGTCTTGTAGAGGGTCTGGAAGGACTCGGCGCCGCCCTCGTCGATCAGGGCGGTCCCGAACTCGTCGAGGAAGGTCTGGAGGTCGGCTCGAGCGTCCTTTTGCAAGGCGCTGGTGAAGATCTCATCGAGCTGGACCGAGTTGGAGGTCTGGGTCGGAGGGAAGACGTGGTCCGCTTCGACCGCCGGCGCCCCCGGGCTACCGGGCTGGACCTCGACGAACAGATTGCCCTCGAGGAAGAGGCGCGGGCGGAGCTTGAAGCGGGAGTCCTCCTTCAGCGGCAGGCCTGCGTCCTGGATCTCGATCGTCGCCACCGTCGCCCCGGGCTCGAGGCTGTCACCCTGCCCCGCTTCCGGGACCACGCCGTCGCTCTGGGCCAGCTCCTCCGGACTCTCGTCGGGGCTCAGCGGCTTGATCGTCGTCACCTTGCCGACCTCGACGCCGGCGATCCGGACCGGGGTGTTCATCCGCAGCTGCTGCGCGTCGTCGAAGACCACGTCGAAGGTTGTGCCTGCGCCCCAGGGCACGTTCTTGGTGAACGCCGCGTAGCCGCCGAGGGTCAGGAGCGCCACGAAGACGAGGCCAACCAGCCAGTTCGGCGCCTGCTTGATCTTGTTCAGACGTGCCATCGCTTACTCGCCGTCCTTGAAGATTCGGGTCGGCTGTCGTCCGGGCACCCGGGTGTCCTTCTGGACCCGGTCGCCGTTCTGCTGCCAGAAGGCGGTCGTCGGCCCACGATCGCCGGGGATGTCAGGCTTGACCACTGCCGGGTTGCTCAAATCCTGTCCGGGGACCAGCACCTGCTTGAGGGCGTAGCCGAACTGGCCCGCCTGACAGTCAGAGCCGTCCTGGCCGGTCGGACCGCCGGGGTTACCGTGGAGGATCGGGAACTCGCGCGGCTCGAACTCGCCGCCACGGCCCTTGGGGTCGTCGGGCGTAATCATGCGGCCGTTGGCCTGGAAGCCGCTGTAGCCGCCGAGCGAGATGCCGGTCTGGACCTCACCGGGGACGGTGATCGGCATGCCACCGATATCGAGGGGATCGGGCAGTCCGGGCACGTCGATCAACGCGCCGGGGGCTCCCTCGAAGGCGAGCGAGCCCGGCGGCGTGCTTTGCACGGTGACTCGCTGGGTGTAGCCGACGTTATCGCGCTCGGTCAGGTGCTCGGGCAGCAAGGTCCACATGTAGTTCCAAAGGTTGCAGACCACCTGCGTGGGGACGACGCTGCGGGCGAGCGAATCAGCGTCGGTGAAGGTGTCCTCGAGGCGAACCAGCGAGGTCTTCGTGGTCGGCTCATCGACGAGATCCTCGAGCGAGGAGAAGACCCCGGCGAGGTCGCGGTTGAGCTGGGGGGTGCGGTTGAGCACCGGGGTGCCGACCCTGATCGCCTGGTTGAGGTTGGGCAGCGCTCGGCGCAGCTCCCTCACGCCCGGCCGGAGGTCGTTGCTGAGATCGGTGAACTCCGCGAGGAAGGTCTGCTGGGCGGGGAAGAGCTCGATTCCGGTCCGCAGCGTCGGCGGGCCCTCGGAGATGGTCTCCTGGAGGGCGCCGGGGTCCCTGCTGATCGCGTCGAAGGTATTGGCCATGTTGGTGAACAGCTCGGCCTGTTCGGCCGCCGCGGGGGCGACGATCCGAGCCGAGTCGGCCAGCTCGGGGAAGAGGCGGCGGAAGCGGGTGCTCGAGGCGGTCAGGTTCTCCGCGACCGGCTTCAGGTTGGTGAACAGTGGCCGCAGCGACTCGATCGCGAGGTTGAGCGAGGCGCCGCGACCGGCGAAGGCGTTGCCGAAGCCGACCAGGTTCGCGCGGCCGGCGTTGCGGGTGCGCTGATCGAAGGTGTTGCCGATCTGGTCGAACTCGGTCTGGGCGATGAAGGTGCCGTCGTCGGCGTTGACGTTCTCATCGACCTCCTCGAGCGAGAGGATGATGTCGTCGTCGTCGTCGGGGTCGTCGGTGTCATTGGTGCCGTCGAAGACGAACGTCGGCGGTGCCGGCTCGCCGGAGCCGCGGGTGATCTCCAGGAACTTCAGACCGAACGAGGACTTGTAGCGAATGCGGAAGATCGAGTCCTGGGGCAGTGGCTCGACCGACTTGTCGAGGCGGAGGTTGAGCTGGGCGATCACCGGACTTTCGGTGTCGATCTGATCGCGGGGAGCGCCGGTGTCGGTCTGCGCGGTCTCGGGCTGCTGATCGCGGACGGCCTCGATCGACTCGATCACGCCCACGCGGCTGCCGCCGATCCGAACCTCGTTGTTGGCGGTCAGGCGCGAGGAGTTGGGAACCTCCACCGAGACCCGGTAGGTCGGCACGAACGGCAAGCCGTTATTGGCGTTGTAGGCGAGAAAGACCGCGACCAAGACGATCAACACCGTGATCGCTCCGACCATCGTCGGCGAGGACGCAAGCGCCTGCATCGGGCTCCTGTTGTTCATCGGAGGCCCCCCTGCGCATGGATGTGGGTGAAGTCAGTCATCGCTAGTCGTCCAGGAGGAATCCGAGTAGGTCGTTGGAGGCTCCGCTGCGGCCGCCGGACTCTGCGCCCTGAGGGGCCGGGTCGATGCCGAGGACGTCGCCGAGCGTGGAGTCTCCGCCGCCGCCCGCGCTCCCGTTCGATCCGCCGGAGCCGGCCCCGGCGCCCGCACCGCCGCCGGAGCCTTGGGCCCCGGAGGCCTTGCCGGCCTTGCCGTCGGCGCCCCGGACCGATGCGGCCCCCTGACCCTTACGCGAGAGCTTGGTCGAAGCCGCCTCTCCGCCCGGATCGCAGATCTCGGGATCGGTGGAGCCTTCGGGGCAGACCGAGGGGTCGTACTTGGGGGCGTCGATCTCCTGGTTGATGCCGGGCTGGTTCGGTCCGAGCCAGGCAACGCAGCGGTCGATCTCATCGAAGTTGGTGGTATCCCCGCCGGCCTGGGAGGGCACGGTCGGGCCGGCGTTGAAGCTCGAGCACTGACCCTCGCCTATCTCGAAGATCGAGAAGTGGA
>JBPCOO010000122.1:0-10471 GCA_051000155.1 Solirubrobacterales bacterium
CCGCCTCCGACGGGGACGCCGAAGCGGCGCTCGCCGCAGCTCGTGCCGCAGCCGGTGAGCTGCCGTCGCAGCTCGCCACGCTGGGTGGCTGGTCGATCTGCAGGCACCACCGACTCTGGCCCCGTGGCCTCGCCGCCCTTGGCGAGGCCGCGCCAAGGGCGCTGTTCGGGAGCGGCAAGGAGACGGCTCTGGCCGAGCTCGACTCGCAGCCTGCGGCATCGATCGTCGGCGCTCGGCGGGCGGGGACCTACGGACGCGACGTCGCCAAGAGCCTCGCGGGCGAGCTCGGGGCCGCCGGAGTGGGGGTCGTCAGTGGGCTCGCTTTCGGCATCGACACCGCCGCGCACGAGGGTGCGTTGGGGGCGGGAGGGCTGACGGTCGCGGTGCTCGGTACCGGCCCCGAGCGCGCCTACCCCCGTAGCCGGCAGTCCCTCTATCGCCGGATCGTGAGCGACGGCCTGGTCCTCAGCGAGCTTCCACCCGAGACGCCGACCTTTCGCTGGATGTTCCCCGCGCGCAACCGGATCATGGCCGCACTGGGTGGAATGACGCTGGTGGTGGAGGCGGCGGAGCGGTCCGGATCGCTAATCACGACCGAGATGGCGGCCGATATCGGTAGACCGGTCGGAGCCGTCCCCGGACCAATCAACTCCTGGCGCTCCTCCGGCGCGAATCGGCTGCTGGCCGAGGGCGCGATCGTCGTTCGCGGAGCCACGGACGTTCTCGACTGCCTCCTCGGGCCCGGATCGAGAGCCGCGACGCGGATGGGCCGTCCGCTGGACCCCGATCAGATCCGGATCTGTGAGGAGATTGCCGCAGGCGCCGCCACCCAGGATGAGGTCGCCCGCCGGACCGGCCTCCCGGCGCCGCGGAGCGCTGCCGCGATCGCCACGCTCGAGCTGGAGGGGTACGTCCTGAGCGACGCCGTCGGCAGGCTACGACGCTCCCAGATGGCGGCCCCCGACGAGGCCGACTCGAACACGCTCCGGGCAGATACGATCGGCGCGTGAATCGCTCTTCTCGTCCCCCGGTGGTGCTCTCGATCGCGGGCTCCGACTCCGGTGGAGGCGCCGGGATCCAGGCGGATCTGAAGGCTTTTGCCGCTGCGGGCGTTTACGGCACCACGGCGATCACCGCCATAACCGCCCAGAACACGCTCGGCGTCAGCGCCATCCATCCGGTGCCGCCGGAGGTGATCGTCGCGCAGGTCCGGGCGGTCGCCGCCGATATCGGAGTTGACGCGGTCAAGGTGGGCATGCTCGGTGATACCGCGACGATCGGGGCGGTAGAGCAGGCCCTGGCAGGACTCGGCGATGTCCCGGTGGTGGTGGATCCGGTGATGGTCTCCGAATCGGGCGCGGTCCTGCTTTCCGAGGATGCCCGTTTGGCGCTGATCGAGCGGATCCTGCCCCTGGCAAGCGTTGCCACCCCCAACCTGCCCGAGGCTCTGGCGCTCGCCGGGGTGGAGGACGACGCTCCCACCTCGATCGAGGAGCTGGCTCGGGCGGTCAAGGAGCTTGGACCGGACGCGGTCGTGCTCACCGGCGGCCATACCGACGATGGCGCCGACCTGGTGGTCGTAGCCGGTGATGTCAGCACCCTGCTCGAGGGTCCCCGGCATCCCGACGGTGCCGCCCACGGCTCCGGCTGCACCCATTCCTCGAGCCTCGCCGCGCACCTCGCCCGCGGTGAAGGCGTGGTCGAGGCCGCCCGGCTCGCGCGCGCCGCCGCCTCGACCGCCGTCCGGCAGGGCCTGCGGGAGATCGGGTCCGGCGCCGGGCCAGTGGACGTGCTCGGGATCCGTGAATAGCGGTCAGATGGGCTTCGTCCTGGTTTCCGCGCCGCGAGGGTGTCATAATCCCCCGCCGATGAGGCTCTTGCGGATGAAACCTGGCTACGGTGACCAGCTTCTGGCCGAGGGCGACCCCGAGGTCGCCGAGGATGAGGAGCGGCTGGTCGAGGCCTTCCGGCGCCAGCTCGACGAGGGCATGTGGGCCGCGGTGCCGACCACCGATCGCAGCGGTCGCCGCGAAGCGGTGATGGTTCGAGACTTCGACGAGGTCCCACGCGACGCCGAGCGCGTCATCTTCTTTCCTCCTGCCGCCGGGGGGTAGCGAGGTGAGCGTCGTCTCGATCACGGCCCTCGCGGTCGTCGTCCTCATCCTCTTTCTCGTCGGTTATGGGAGTGACCTTCGCCGGCTTGCGATACGGGCGCGAGCGAAGCTCACCGCACCGCCGGAGCCGGTCGACCCCTACGTGCTCGACCCCGGTCGCGAGCTGCGGGCCGAGCGTCGTGCCGAGGCGCTGCTGCGCTCGGTGGTCGGGGAGGAGGGCTGGGAGGCCTACCGCGCGCTCGGGTTCCTCCACATCTTCGGTAGCACCGAGGGCGGCGAGTCCTACGGCTATCTGATCTATCCCCATCGCCCGATCGTCAGCTTTGACACTCGGACCGGGAGGCTCTTGAGCGAGCTCTGCGTCACCTTCCCCGACCGTAGCGACCCCGCCCTGGGCGAACGCCTGCCCGACGCCGATGACGTCCTGGCGAAGTGGATGGCGCTCCGCGGCGACGAGCGCGGGTTGATCTCCCGGGCCAACATGCACATGCCGGGGCGCCAGGTCGATCCGAGCCAGGCCCGCCGCGACGTCGCCCGCTTGAGCGAGTGGACCGACCGAACCGGCGAGCAGTTGAGCCCTTCCCATGACTGAGCCCGACGCGGCCGCCGACCCGAGCAGACCTCGCTCCGCCGCCGTCTTCGACGGTCCCGATCGCGCCGCGGCGCGTGCATACATGAAGGGGATCGGCTTCGACGACGACGCCCTCAGCCGGCCCACGATCGGCATCGCCAACACCTGGATCGAGGCGATGCCCTGCAACTTCCACCTGCGCGGGCTGGCCTCCCACATCAAAGAGGGCGTGCGCGAGGCCGGTGGAACCCCGATGGAGTTCAACACCGTCGCTATCTCCGACGGGATCACGATGGGGACCAAGGGCATGAAGACCTCGCTGGTCAGCCGCGAGGTGATCGCCGACTCGATCGAGCTGACCTGCCGCGGCTACCAGTTCGACGCGGTGGTCGCCCTCGCCGGCTGCGACAAGACCATCCCCGGCTGCGTCATGGCCCTGGCGCGGCTCGACATCCCTTCCGTGCTGCTGTACGGCGGCTCGATCGCCCCCGGCCGCTTCAAGGACCGCGACGTAACCATCCTCGACGTGTTCGAGGCGATCGGCGCGCACGCGGCCGGCGACATCTCCGAGGCCGAGCTGCGGGAGCTGGAAGATGCCGCCAGCCCCGGCGCCGGGGCCTGCGGCGGACAGTTCACCGCCAACACCATGGCCTGCGCCTTCGAGGCGCTCGGGATCTCCCCGGGGGGCTCGGCGATGGTCCCGGCCGAGGACGACGAGAAGGCGACCGTCTCCGAGCAGATCGGCAAGCTGGTCATGCGGGTGCTGGCCGAGGACATAACTCCCTCGAAGGTGATCACCCGTAACTCGCTCGAGAACGCGATCGCCTGCGTCTCCGCTTCCGGCGGGTCGACCAACGGCGTCCTCCATTTGCTCGCGATCGCCCGCGAGGCCGGGATCGATCTCGAGATCGACGACTTCGAGCGGATCTCCAAACGAACGCCACTGCTCGCCGACATGAAGCCCGGCGGCCGCTTCGTCGCCACCGACCTCTACCGCGCGGGCGGCGTTCCCCTGATTCTCAACCGGCTCTCGGAGGCCGGCATCCTCCACCGTGAAGAGATCACCGTCAGTGGACGAACGATCGGCGAGGAAGCCGATGCCGCCGAGGAGGCCGACTCCCAGGAGGTCGTGCTCCCGCTCGATCGACCGCTTAAGGCCGAGGGCGGCCTCGCGATCCTCCGCGGGAACCTCGCTCCGGAGGGTTCGGTGGTAAAGCTCGCGGGCACCGAGCGCAAGGGCCAGAGCGGGCCGGCGCGGGTGTTCGAGTCCGAGGAGGAATGCTTTGCCGCGGTCAAGGCCCAGCGGATCGAGCCGGGGGATGTGATCGTGGTTCGCAACGAGGGACCCGCCGGCGGCCCCGGGATGAGGGAGATGCTTCAGGTGACCGCGGCGATCGTCGGCGAGGGCCTTGGCGAGGAGGTGGCGCTGCTCACCGATGGCCGCTTCTCCGGCGCCACCCGCGGTTTGATGGTAGGCCACGTCGCCCCGGAGGCGGTCCGGGGCGGTCCGATCGGAGCCATCCGCGACGGCGACCGGATCACGATCGACGTCGAGGCCCGCAAGCTCGAGCTGGACCTCTCCGATGAGGAGATCGCCTCCCGGCTGGAGCACTACGCGCCGCCCGCGGCCAGCTTCGACCGCGGGGTCATGGCCAAGTACGCCGCGAGCGTGTCCAGCGCCTCGATCGGCGCGATCACGGGCTGAGGATCGGAAAAGCGACGAAGCCATGATTGGTAGGTGTTCGGTTGTCTCTCGCCTTTAACGGCGCCCGCGCAACCGACGGAATTACGGCTGAACCAAATTCGACCCGCTCGGGTAGGTTTCCGGGTATGGGCGCACCAAAGTTCGAACGCCACGACCTCGGCATCAGCTGGCTGGCCGACTCCGAGGAGAAGATGGAGCGAGCGAGCCACGCCGTGGCGACGCCCGAGGGCTACTGGGTGATCGACCCCGTCGACGTCGAGGGGCTGGACGATGAGCTGGCTGTCCTCGAGGATCCGCTCGGAGTGATTCAGCTTCTCGACCGCCACGCCCGCGACTGTGCCGCCGTCGCCGATCGGCTCGGCGTCCCCCATCACGAGGTCCCCTTCGACGGAATTCCGGACTCGCCGTTCGAGACGATCGAGGTTGTCCGCAATCGCCTCTGGAACGAGGTCGCACTCTGGTGGCCCGAGTGGAACGCATTGATCGTGGCCGAGTCGGTCGGCAGCACGGGTTACTTCAAAGCTGGCGACGAGGCCATCGGGACCCACCCGGCGATGCGGTTCAAGCCGCCACGCGAGACGCTGGGGAGCTTCGAGCCCGAGCATCTGCTGACCGGTCACGGCACTGGCATGCACGGTGAGGGCACCGCCAAGGCCCTCCACGACTCGCTGGCGGGCGCCCGCAAGGGCATCCCTAAGGCGATCCTCTCGCTTTTCCGCAGTTGAGCGGCCTCCGGCCTGCCGCTACCGCCGCCGCTCGACAAAGGTCTGCAGCAGCCGGTTGAACCTCACCGGATGCTCGAGCATTGGCGCGTGTCCGCAGTCGTCGAAGATCACAAGCTCGGCCTCGGGCAGGTGCTCGGCGTAGCCCGACGCGTCAACGGCGGGCACGATGCGATCGTCGCGGCCCCAGATGATCAGGGTCGGGTCGCTGATCCGCTCGAGCCGGTCGCGGAAGTCGTAGCCGGTCAGTCCTGCCAGGGCTCCGAACCATCCGGGAGCCCCGGTCGCGGGCACCGAAAGCTCCCACAGCAGCTCCTTGCGCAGCTTGTCGGGGTGCCGGACGAAGCCCTCGAAGGCGAGCTCCCGCAGCCCCGGCCGCCTGATCGCCCGCTCGTTGATACGCAGGATCAGCGGACTGAGCGCCGCCATCAGACGGCCGGCGGCGAGTACCGGCTCCCGTCGCATCTCGGCATGGCTGATTCCAGCCGCGGACACCAGCACCAGACGGTCGTTCCACTCGGGGATCCGAAGCTCGACCTCGGCGGCGATGAAGCCGCCCATCGAGTTGCCGACGAGCGTGCTCCCGCTCAAACCCAGCTCGGTGCAAAAGCCCGCGACCAGCTCGGCGTAGTTGGGGATGGTCAGATCCCAGTCGGGCATCGGACTCGCCCCGAAGCCGGGCAGATCCAGGGCCAGCACCCGGTGGCCCGCGTCGGCCAGGGGGGCGATGTTCTCCAGCCAGTTCTGCCAGACCCCGCCGAGCCCGTGAATGCAGACGATCGGCTCGCCCTCGCCGTAGTCGACGTAGTTGACCCGGTCCCCGTCGACGCTGATCCAGCGAAGCCGCTCGCACCAGTCGATCTCGAGCCAGCGAGCGTCGGGGTTGCCGTAGGGATCGGGGCCCTCGGGCGGGGTGGGGGAGGGGCGTTTGATCCGCTTGTAGGGGTAGCTGACCGCGCGTGGCCCCGGGTCGAGCTCTTCGGTTGCCATCGCAGGCGATCGTAGTCACGCGGCGAGCTCGACCACCCCGGGCCCTGCGATGATGCGGGCGTGGCGGTGCCCGGCGAGACCCTCGAGCAGACCGGCGCGCAGCCGCGGCGGGTGCTGATCACCGGCCTGGCGACCCACTGGGGTGGGCGTCTGGCGCGAGCGCTCGAGGCCAACGATGGGATCGAGGCAATCGTCGGGGTCGATACCCGAGAGCCGACCCTGGAGCTGGAGCGGACCGAGTTCGTGAAGATCTCCAACGAGCACGCCCTGATATGGCGGATAATCGAGGCGGTCGGGGTTGACACCGTGCTCGATACGCGCCTGACGGTCGACTCCGCCTCAACCGATCCTCACGAGGCTCACGAGAACAACGTCATCGGCACCCTCAACATCCTCGCTGGCTGCTCGGGGCCCGATTCCCCGGTGCGCAAGCTGGTGTTCAAGTCCTCGGCGCACTACTACGGCTGCGGGTCCGAGGACCCGGCCTTCTTCGAGGAGGGAATGCCGAGGCAGCACGCCCCGCCCACGGACCTTGAGCGGGACGTAGTCGACGCGGAGGCGGCGGTAGCCGACTTCTCGGCCCGATCCCCGGGGGTCGAGGTGGCGGTGCTGCGATGCGCCAACGTGCTCGGCTCGGGCGTCGAGACCTCTCACACCCGTCTGCTCGGTCTGCCGGTGGTGCCGATGATGGCGGGCTTCGACCCTCGCTACCAATTCGTCCACGAAGATGACGTAGTCCGGGCGCTCGAGCATGCCACTTTCGGTGCGCTACGCGGGGTCTACAACCTGGCCGCGGACGGAGTCCTGGGGCTGAGCGAGGTGGCATCCCTGCTGGGGAAGCTGCCGGCCCCGGTGATCCCACCGTGGGGTGGGGCTCTTGCTGCCGCCCCCCTTCGCGCCCTCGGCATTCGCCTTCCCGAGGAGCTGCGCAACCAACTGCGCTACGGCCGTGGGCTCGACAATCGCTTGCTCAAATCGACCGGCTTCAACTACGCCTATACCACCCGGGAGACGGTGCTCGCCTTCGCCGAGCGCCAGCGCATGGCCCCGTTGATGGCCGACGAGCAGGCCTCATACCACTATCAGCGTGAGGTGGAGGAATTCCTCCGGCGCAGCCCGCTGGCGCGCGGCAAACGAGACGTTTGAGGCCGCAACCGAGCTTGCACCGGCCAATTTGGCTTGAACTGGTGGTATTGCTCTCATAGACTGATCCAGCGCTTCGCCTTCCCCGTTACCCGGTGGCAGGGGACGAACCGAACTGCGCTCCGGATTACCGAACGACAGGGAACTACCTGAATGGGAACCAAGACGCAAATCACTTTGGTTGCAAGCGTGCTCATCCTCGCGGTGGGTGCGATCGGCGTCTACCTCTGGGATTCCAGCTACGAGGACACCATCGCCGAGGGCGTAACCATCGGCGGCGTCGATGTCGGCGGTATGGAGGCCGAGGCCGCCAGCGCGCAGATCCGCCAGAACCTGGTCGCACCGCTCGATCGTGCGGTCAAGGTCAAGCAGGGTGAGCAGACCTACAAGCTCAAGCCTTCGGAGATCAAGATCCGCGCCGATCTCGATCGGATGGTCGGGGAGGCGCTCGCCAAGAGCAGGGAGGACGGTTTGCTCGGCCGCACCTGGCGCCGCCTGACCGGTGGCGAGGTCGACTACGCAGTCCGCCCCCGGATCGCCTACTCGAAGAAGTCGGTGCAGAAGTTCGTCGACGATCTCGCCGGCGAGCTGGGACGGGAACCGGTCAACGCCTCGGTCGAACCGAGCGCCTCCGGCCTCGATCCGGTCGAGTCTCAGCCCGGGACCAAGCTCGCTATCGGCAAGCTGATGAGCGGCCTCGAGAACGCCCTTCAGGACCCGGCCGATCGTACGGTCAAAGCAGAGGTCGAGACGATCGAGCCCGAGGTGACAACCGAGGAGATAGCGGCCCAGTATCCGACCTACCTGGTGGTCGATCGAACCAGCTTTCAGATCAAGTTCTTTAGGAACCTCGAGCTGCAAAAGAGCTACTCGATCGCGCTCGGCAAGGCCGGCAACGACACCCCGTCTGGCCTCTACAGCATCCAATCCAAGCAGGTCAATCCCACCTGGTACGTGCCCGATTCCGACTGGGCCGGCGAGCTTGCCGGAACCACCGTTCCACCCGGACCCGACAACCCGCTGAAGGCGCGCTGGCTCGGCATCTACAACGGCGTCGGCGTCCACGGCACCTCGGATACGGGCTCGCTGGGAACCAACGCCTCTCGCGGCTGCATCCGGATGGCGGTCCCCGACGTGGTCGACCTCTACGACCGCGTGCCGACCGGGACCCCGATCTACATCTCGTAGCTAACGGAGCGGTGCCTGTCGGGGACCGCCGAGGACCGCGAACCGTGGCCCGCCGCGCCGATACCGCGCATGCATGCTTGCCTGGGGAGGGTCGGAGACTCAGCGGGCGAAGGTCAGGGGGTGTCTTCGGACCTCCCAGCTCCAGAAATGCCGACCGCCCGCCCCGACCCAGCGACTGCCTCACCCGACGACATCGGCGAGCCCGACCACGGCTGGGAACGAGCCCTGGAGAGCTATCGGCGCGAGCTGACCTCGCGGCGGCTCTCCCCGCACACGGTGCGAGCCTACGATGGCGACCTCACCGAGCTCGCGCGCTGGGCGGCCGATCGCTCGCTCGCGCCGGCTGAGATCACCTATCGCACCCTGCGCGGATGGGCGGCCGTGCTCGGCGGTCGCGATCTGGAGCGCAGCAGCGTCTCGCGCAAGCTCGCCGCCGCCAGGGGACTGTTCGACCACCTGCGACGGAGTGGGAAGATCGCTCATAACCCGGCCGACCTCCTTCCCAATCCACGTTCGTCCTCGCGGCTGCCACGAGTGCTGGGCCGCGATCAGCTCCGCGACGTCCTCGACGCGATCCCCCAGCGAGATCCACTCGAGGCTCGGGATCGGGCGATGATCGAGATCGCCTACTCCTCCGGGCTCCGGTGCTCGGAGCTGGTCGGATTGGACCTCACCTCGGTGGAGTTCGAGTCGGAGACGCTTCGGGTGAGTGGCAAGGGGGATAAGGAGCGCGTGGTCCCCCTGGGAGAGCCGGCCCAACGCGCGCTCCGCATCTACCTGGAGCGGGCACGGCCGGCGCTCATCTCCAGCCCCGACGAGCCGGCGCTGCTGGTCTCCAGGAACGGGCGCCGGCTCTCGCCCTCCGACGTCACCCGCCGGCTCGATCGCTGGGTACGGGAGGCGGCGGTCGGCAAGGTCAGCCCGCATGCGCTGCGTCACTCATTCGCCACCCACATGCTCGAGGGAGGCGCCGATCTGCGCGCGATCCAGGAGCTGCTGGGCCATTCGAGTGTCTCCACCACGCAGGTCTACACCCGGGTCGAGCCAGGACGGCTCCGGCGGGCGTACGCGACCGCGCATCCGAGGGCGTGAGCCGGGCCTCGCGGTGCCGCGGTTAGCGACAGCGATCGGGTGGGTAGTGGCGTGGTGGACCCGTCAACCGCCGACGGTTGTGCAATACGGCGCCCGCCCGGCTGGACTAATGTTATTAGTCGAGGAGGCCGTCCCAGCATGAAGACAAACGTCAAAGCCGTCGAGCTCAAGGAACTCTGGCGCTCCTACAAGGAAGAGGGCGACGAGCGAGCGAGGGAGCGGCTGGTGGTGGCCTACTCGCCCCTGGTCAAGTACGTCGCGGGGCGGATGTGCGCGGGGCTGCCCTCCCACGTCGAGGAGGGGGATCTGATCTCCTACGGATTGATTGGTTTGATCGGTGCGATCGAGCGTTACGACCTCGACCGCGACATCAAGTTCGAAACCTTTGCCGTCTCCAGGATCAAGGGCGCGATCATCGACGAGCTGCGCTCGCTCGACTGGGTGCCGCGGTCGGTACGAGCCAAAGCGCGCGATGTCGAGCGCGCCCACAGCGAGCTCATGCACGTCCTCCAGCGCTCTCCGACCGAGGAGGAGATGGCGGTCAAGCTTGGCTACGAGGTCGAGGAGTTCCGGACGGTCCTGCTGGAGATCGCCAACAGCTCGGTGCTGGCGCTCGACGACCTCTGGACGATCTCCGATCCCGACGGCGGGCAGGTCTCGCTGCTGGACACGATCCGCGACCCGCACGCGGTCGATCCGGAGGAGGAGATGAATGCGGTCGAGCTGAAGGACCGTCTCGCCGAAGCAATCGAGTCCCTCCCCGACCGCGAGCGGCTGGTGGTAGCGCTCTACTACTACGAGAACCTGACCCTGCGCGAGATCGGCGAGGTGCTGGGAGTAACCGAATCCCGCGTCTCCCAGCTCCACACCAAGGCCGTGCTCGGCCTGCGCTCCTCGCTCCCACGACACTGAGGCTTCACCCGCGTTTTCCGCCGCTTGGCCGAGG
>JBPCOO010000166.1:0-5211 GCA_051000155.1 Solirubrobacterales bacterium
GATCGACCGAACCCCTGCTCGAGCAGATCCCCCGCCCGCTTGGAATCGGTACCGGGCAGCTCGAAGTCGGTCGAGAACTTCTCCCCAACGCTCGCCGCCGCGCCACCGACCACAAGCAAGGCGACCAACCAGATGGCGACCGTGATTCGGCGGTGACGGATGCAGGTCTCAGCAAGGCGGCGCACGGCAGGCCGGAAGTTTGGCTGATCAGCCAGTTCAGCGTGTGAGGCGCATCACGGTCCCTCAGCCGACCAATCCGCGCGCCCGCAGGTCCGCGACGGCCTCGTCGCCGCGCTCGGTGATGTCCTGGCGGGCCACCCACTCGACCAGTTCCGGAAGGCCATCGGCCAGCTCCACCTCGGCCTCGAAGCCGAGGTGCTCGCGGGCGAGGGTCGGGTCGGCGTAGCAGTGGCGGATGTCGCCGGAGCGGTACTCGCCGGTGATCTCCGGCTCCAGCTCGGGAGCCAGCAGCTTGGCCAGGGAGGCGGCGAGCTCGCTCACCGTGATCCGGCGACCGGTGGCGACGTTGAACGACCTGCCCGGCGCCCCGTCGGCCTCCATCGCGGCCCGAGTCGCGACGACGATGTCGGAGATGTGGACGAGGTCACGGATCTGGCGACCGTCCTCAAACACCAGCGGCCTCTTGCCCGACAGCAGCCGGGCGCTGAAGATCGCCGCGACCCCCGTGTAGGGGTTGCCGAGCGCCTGCCGCGGCCCGTAGACGTTGAGATAGCGCAGCGCGGTCGCCTCAAAGCCGTAGGCCTCACCCAGCACCAGCGCCAGCTCCTCGGTGTCGCGCTTGCTGATCCCGTAGACGCTGTTGGGCCGCAATGGGCGGTCCTCGGCGACCGCGACCGGCTCCAGCTCGCGTCCGCAGTGCGGGCACTCCAGCTCCCAGTCACGCCGCTTGAGCTGCTCGGTCGAGCGCAATGGCGGTGCCAGCACGCCGTGGGTGGGGCAGCGGTAGGACCCCTCCCCGTAGACGACCATCGAGGATGCGCAGACCACCCGCTCGATCCGGTCGCGGCGCTCGATCACCGCCTCCAGCAGGGTCGCGGTGCCGCCGGAGTTGGCGTCGATCGCCTTACGTACGTTGACCATCGACTCGCCGTTGCCGACGATCCCACCGAGATGGAAGACGCGGTCGCAGCCGGAGATCGCCCGCGAGACGTCATCGGCACTGCGAAGATCGCCGCGGATCAGCTCGGCCTCCGCCGGAAGGTGATCGGGAGGCTCGCCGGAGGGGTGCGCCAGCGGATCGAGGTTGTCGAGGATCCGCACCTCCTCCCCGTCCGCCAAGAGCGAGTCGACCAGATGCCCGCCGATGAAGCCGGCGCCGCCGGTTACCAGGACGCGGCTCACCGAGCGCGCTCCGGCCGCTGTTCGATCGCCGCGCTCACCAGATCGTCTCCAGCAGCAGCTCCATCGCCACCGCCTGGACCAGGCAGAAGCCGATCACCGCCGCGGCGTAGTGGCGAGGGATGGCATGGGCGGCGGCGACTGCGAGCAGGGGCGTCATGAACAACCAGATTCTCTCGGTTTCGGCCTTGCTGAAGCCGAGCGCCGCGGCAACCACCACGATCGCCGCCAGCGCAACGGCAACCGGAGCCCCCGCTCCCAGCGCCTTCGCCCCGTACCACGCGATCGGCAGGCCCGACGCGAGCGCCCAGGCCACCGGCGAGCCGAATGCCCAGTAGACAAGGGGACGGGCCTGCGAGATTCCCAGCTCGTAGACCTCCGAGGCGGCCGCGAGCGAGCCGATCGGGTCAAACCCCCAGACCGCCCAAAGGCCGAAGTACATCGTCACCAGCGCGGCCCCGGCGGTGGCGGCCATCGCGATCGCGTCCCGCGCTCGCTCCCGCTGGGCGACGAGGAAGAAGGCGAAAGCCCCGATCGCAAGTAGGGCCCAACTGAAGAACGCTCCGACCGCGAGGGCGACCGCGCCGCCGACGCGGCTGAGCCAACCCGACCCCACCAGGAGCACCGCGGCAACCATCCCGAGCGAGGCGAACAGGGCGTCGGTCGAGGTGACGCCGTAGATCATCCCCGCCGGGGAGAACGCCGTCAGCAGGGCCGCGATCCTGGCTCGGCCGGGGTCGAGCCCGACGCGGCGGGCGAGGACGTAGGTGAGTGGGATCGCCGCGAGCCCGCCGACGATCACCAGCGCCGCCAGGCCTCCGGGGCTCTCGATCCCAAGCCCCTCCATCGTCAGCAACAGCCCCGGCGGGTGGGCGGAGGGATGGATCGGGAGCGAGGGAGCGACCTCGGCGAAGCGGTCGAGGAAGTTGCCGACGCCACGGTCGAGCGCCGGCAGCGCGGGGAGGTACTCGTTGGCCGCCTCGGGATCGGTGCCGAACACCGACGCCCACGACGAGGTTCCCCCTCCCGCCGCCGCCAGCGCCAAGCGCGCGCCCGCGCCCGCGAGGGTCGCGACCACCAGGAACGAGGTCGGCGATGCTGACCACTCCACCGATCGCGCCGCCACCAAGCCGGCCAGCAGCAGGATCGGCAACGCGACCAAGGCATCCGAGTCGATCCCGGGATCCCATGAGGCGAAGAACGGCGGCAGCTGCGTCCCCAGCCCCACCCCGGCCTCGTCCAGCGCCAGCCCGACGGTGACCGTCAGCAATGCGACCGCAGCGAGCGCGAGGGCCACGGGGGGAAGTCGTCGCGAGCGAACGGGCACATCTAGAGTTTCGCGCAAGCGGGCCACGGCGGATCAACCACGGCCGCCCGCCCCACGCACCATGTCCATCCAGGTCATCCTCCCCGTCCTCAACGAGCGCGACGCGATCCCGGGCGTGCTCGGAGCGATGCCCTCGGGCTACGAGCCGTTGGTGGTCGACAACAACTCCTCCGACGGCTCCGGCGATCTCGCCCGGGAGCTGGGCGCGACCGTGGTGCGGGAGACGCGCCCCGGCTTCGGCGCCGCCTGCTGGCGCGGCCTGGCGAGCTCCCGGACCGAGATCGTCTGCTTCATGGACTGCGACGGCTCGCTCGATCCGCGCGAGCTCGACCGGGTCGCGGGGCCGGTGCGGGACGACGAGGCCGACCTGGTCCTCGGCGCCCGCGACCCCGAGCGCGGCGCCTGGCCGCTACACGCCCGGCTGCTGAATAGGGCGCTGGCGCTGGCGATCTCCCGCCGGGTCGACGGCGTCACCGACATCGGACCGATGCGGGCGGCGAGGCGCGCGGGGCTGCTGGAGCTGGAGCTGGCGGACCGCCGCTTCGGCTGGCCCCTGGAGATGGTCCTGCGGGCCGCCGGGGAGGGCTGGCGGATCGAGCAGGTGCCGGTCACCTACGCGGCCCGGTCCGGCAGGTCGAAGGTCACCGGAACCCTCAAGGGGACGGCCCGTACGATCTATGACATGACCAAGGCGATGCGGTGAACCGAATCGAGCCGACCGAGGTCGCGACCCTCGTGATCGCCAAGGAGCCACGACCGGGCCTCGCCAAGACCCGCCTCGCACCGGCCCTCGGTCCGGTGGGCTCGGCGGCGCTCGCCGAGGCCGCCCTCGCCGACACGCTCGAGGCGGTCGCCGGCGTCGACGGGCGCCGGGTACTGGTCTTGGAAGGGCAGCCCGGGGGGTGGCTGCCCGAGGGCTTCGAGGTGATCCCCCAGCGGGGAAGGGGGCTCGACGAACGGCTCGCGTCGGCATTCGAGGACGCGGGGGCGCCTGCTTTCCTGGTCGGGATGGACACCCCCCAGGTCACCGCAGATACGATCGAACGGGGGCGCACCGCGCTCTGCGCCGACGGCATCGACGCCGTCCTCGGGGAGGCCACCGATGGCGGCTGGTGGGCAATAGGGATCCGGAATGCCGACCGACGCGTATTCGATGGTGTGCCGATGAGCCTCGACACCACCGGAGCCTCTCAGCGCCGCCGACTGGAGGAGCGCGGACTCCGCTGGGAGCCCCTGGAGGTCCTCAACGATGTCGACACGATCGAGGACGCACGGGAGGTCGCGCGCCTCGCCCCGCACGGTCGCTTCGCCGCCGAGCTCGCGCGGCTCGAGCGGGCGGACCGGAGTCCGGCGTGAGCCCGCGCGTGGCGACCCTCGCCGCGTGCGTCGCGCTCGCCAGCGGCGCGGTCGCCGTCGGCTGCGGTTCGGATGAGGACGGGGACGGCGCCGGCTTCGCCCCAGCGGCCGAGCCGGCCAGCTCGCCCGCGCCGACCGCCGAGCCCGCCGGGATGGTGATCGAGCCGGGCTTCGGCGATCTCGAGGGAATCATCGCCGACCCCCGGACCGGGCTGGTGGTTGCGGGCTCACGCAACCCCGACGGCGTGGTAATCATCGAGGACGCCAACGGCAAAAACCCGAAGTCACGCTTGGTGATGACCCCCGAATCCCCCCGCCACATGCAGCTCGCCGCCCCCGGAGGGCCGGTGATCTTCGGGGCCGAGCGCTCCAACGACCTGGTCGAGGTGACGCTGCCGAAGGGTGAGGTGAGCACCGTCGACGTCGGCGAGTTCCCCCACGACGCGACCCGAGCTCCCAACGGCAAGACCTTCGTCGCCAACGAGATGGGCGACACGATCAGCGTGATCGAAGACGGCGAGGTGATCGAGACCCTCCCCGCCCCGATCCAACCCGGCGGGATCGCGGTCTCCGACGGCCTCGTCGGGGTGGTGGCGGTGGCCGAGCGCGTCCTTCGCGTCTACGACTCCGACACCCTCGAGGCGGTCGGACAGGTCGACATCGGGGTCGGCGCGACCCACGTCGTCGCCGGCGACGATGGTCGCTTCTACGTCACCGACACCGAGGGCGACGCTGTCCTGGTCATCCGCGCCGACCCCGATCCGCAGATCGTCGACCGGGTCAACGTGCCCGGCAAGCCGTACGGGATCGCGATCGACAACCGCAACGACCGCCTCTGGGTCACCCAGACCGCGGAGAACCGGGTGGTCGAGCTGGAGATCACCGAGCTGGCGCCGAAGCGGCTGCGCGCATTCCCCACGATCCAGCAGCCGAACACGGTCGCCGTCGACCCCAATCGCCGGTTCGTATACGTTGCCAGTCGAGAGACCGGGAATCTGCAGGCGATCGACGTCGCCGAGGGAAGCAAGTGAGCAAGCTCGAAGACAGGATGGGCTACAGCGAGAACGCTCGCAAGCCCCCGGCCCCCGAACCCCCTGAACTCGGGCCATTCGATCGCGACTTCTGGCGCAGCCCGCTTCGGAGCCAGTGGCTGACCGCGATCCTCGGCT
>JBPCOO010000189.1:0-5308 GCA_051000155.1 Solirubrobacterales bacterium
TCGCGACGACCGATCTCCACCTCGGCGTTCTCGGTCGAACCCGCCACCACCTGCCGCTCGGTGAATCCGAGTTCGAGCTGAGCACCGCCGGGGATGCCGATCGTCCGGATGACGATGTGCCCGCGAGCGTCGGTGGGGTCTTCGCCCCGAGCGGTGTAGAGGTAGAGGCCGGGCTCGGTCGGCTCGGGAGGGTGGAAGAGATCCTCGATCCCCGGGAACTCGGGCATCGGCGCGAAGCCCGCGCCGGCGGGGACGGGATCGAGCGCCCCGGCGCCGTCGCTGAGCTGGAGGACGCTCGGGTAGTTGTGGTTGGAGCTGTAGAGGTCGTAGTCGGAGTCGCCGTCGACGTCGGCGACGCCGAGGTCGAAGTACTTCTCCTCGGGGACCTCGAGCGGGCGCTGCTCGAAGCGAGCGTCGGGCGACGCGAGGGCTGCGGGAGCGGAAATCATCGCCGCGGCCACCAAGGCCACGAAGAGAGCTACCGCGAACCGCAGGTCCCGCCCCTGCAAACACGTCATCGAGGGCAGGTTAGAGGTCCGAGCAGTGCCCCGCCGGCGGCTCCGCCACCTACACTTCCCCGCTCGATGATCCTTGCCGTAATCGCATTCGTGGTCGCGCTCGCCGTGATCGCCTCAGAGAAGATCCATCGGACCAAGGTCGCGTTCCTCGGCGCGGCCGTGGTCGTGCTGTTCGTCGGCGTCGACTACGACCAGGAGCTGGCGATCGAGGCGATCGACTTCAACACGATCGGCCTGCTCGCCGGAATGATGCTCCTGGTCCACCTCACCCAGGAGACCGGGGTCTATGACTGGATCGCGATCAAGGCAGGACAGATCTCCAAGGGCCGCCCCTTCTGGGTGGTGATGTCTCTCGCCGGGACCACCGCCGTGCTATCGGCCTTCCTCGACAACCTGACCACGATCCTGCTGATCGTCCCGGTCACCTTCCTGCTCTGCGACACGCTCGACATCAATCCCGTGCCGCTGGTGATCATCGAGATCATCGCCTCCAATATCGGCGGGACGGCGACCCTGATCGGCGACCCGCCGAACATCATCATCGCCGGCGCCACCGATCTCTCCTTCAACCAGTTCCTCTTCAATCTGGCCCCGGTCGTCTTCTTCACCTTCTTCATCGTCGTCGGCCTGCTCTACATGGCGACCCGAAAACACTTCCAGGTGCCCGAAGAGAACCGCACCTACATCATGGAGATGGACGCCAACTCCTCGATCACCAATCCCGACGAACTCAAGCGGACCGGCACCGTGCTGGTGCTGACCATCATCGGCTTCTTCTTCCATCAGTTCCTCCACATCGAGCCGGCGACGGTGGCGCTCACCGGCGCCGCGGTCGCGCTCGCGGTCACCAGGCAGAACCTGGAGGAGTCGCTCTCGAAGATCGAGTGGTCGACCCTGTTCTTCTTCATCGCCCTGTTCGTGATGGTCGGTGCGCTCGAGGAAACCGGGGCGATCGATCTGGTCGCCGATGGGATCAAGGACGTCACTCAGGGCAACCGCAGCGCCGAGCTGCTGGGCATCCTCGGAGTCGCGGGGATCGGCTCCGGCATCGTCGACAACATTCCCTTCACTACAGCGATGATCCCCGTGGTCGAGACGCTCAACACCAACGACGACGATGCCTACTGGTGGTCGCTCGCCCTGGGCGCAGACTTCGGCGGCAACATGACGATCATCGCCGCCGCCGCAAACGTCGCCGGCTCCGGCTTGGCCGAGCGGGCGGGCAAGCCGATCGGCTTCCTCTACTTCATGAAGTTCGGCGTCCCGATCACGCTCCTGACGCTCTTGATCGCGGCGGGGTATGTGACCCTTCGATACATCGTCGGAGCCTAGCCGGAGTAAGCTGGAGGGAGGAAGACTCTGATGCCGGACAAGTTTGCAAAGCGGGCGATGACCGAGGTCGAGCCACTGCACGTGGGCGACCCGATCGGCTCGGCCGTACGCAAGGTGATCGGCTCGGGGTTGCCGGGCTTGCCCGCCGTCGACGCGAAGGGCAAGTTCGCCGGGATCTTCGGCGAGCGCGAGTTCATGGCCGCGTTCTTTCCGGGGTACATGAATGACCTCCACTCCGCGGCGATGGTCAAGCGGACCATGGATGCCACCATCGATCGCCGCATCGGCTGCGCGGAGGAGCCGATCGAGAAGTACCTGACCACCGACCACGTCGTCGTTGACGACGACTACTCCGACACCGAGCTGGCCGAGCTCTTTCTCCACCACCGGGTGCTGATCATCCCGATCGCGACTGAGGGCAAGATCCATGCGGTGGTCACCCGCGCCGAGTTCTTCCGCGGCATGGCCCAGCGGGTTGTTGAGGGCATCGAAGACTTCGGCAACTGATCTGACGGTCTGAGCACGCGCCGAACGACACAACCTGCGAGACTCGCGGCAGATCCAGTCACCGCCAGAGAAGGAGAGAGCTATGGCAGGGAAGACCCTGATCAACCTCGCGACCGGCTTGGAGGACAGTGAGCGGGTGACGGTCGCCTTCCTGGTCGCGGGAGCCGCGCTCGAACGCGGAGGCGAGGTGGCAGTGTTTTTGACGAAGGAAGCCGTGCGGCTGGCTCTGCCCGGCCACGCCGAGGCGGTCGCCTGCGACGGCTGCCCACCGCTTGCGAGGCTGTTCGAGCAGTTCGCCGACGGCGGCGGGCAGTTGCTGGTCTGTCCGATCTGCGTCAAGGCGCGAAAGCTGGACGAGGACGAGTTCGTCGCCAACGCCAAGACGGCGGGAGCCACCCCGATGCTGGCGTGGCTCGGCGACGATGGCACCGTCTTCAGCTACTGAGCACCCGGGGCACAGTCCTCGCTGACACCCCCTGGCGTCCACGGGGCCCGCGGGGTATGGCCCGCCTGCGTAGCCCTTCCTCGCGCGGGTGGCGCGGGTGGGGGAGGTCGGTGAATCGGTCTGCCGCAGTGCCGGCCTCCCTCACCGGCGACAGGACCAGCGCGCCGGAGGAGTCCGCTTGGAACGCCAATCGGCTACACCGCCGCGGCCTCCCGCGCCGGCTCCAGCGCGATCTCCAGCGCCTCCTCCACCCGCAGCACCGGGTGGAAGGTCATCTGCTCGCGCACCTCCTCGGGCACATCGTCGAGGTCGCCGCGATTGCGCTCGGGGATGACCACGTCGGTGAGCCCGGCCGCGTGAGCGGCGAGCACCTTCTGCTTGAGCCCGCCGATCGGCAGCACCCGGCCCTGGAGGGTGACCTCTCCGGTCATCCCTACCGTATGCCGCACCGGCCGTCCGCCCAGTAGCGACGCCAGGGCGGTGGTGATCGTGATTCCGGCGCTGGGTCCGTCCTTGGGGATCGCCCCGGCGGGGACGTGGACGTGGAACTCGTTGCCACGCAGCTCCTCGGGATCGATTCCGAGCTCCGCCGCGTGGCCGCGGACGTAGGAGAGCGCGATCCGCGCCGACTCCTTCATCACGTCGCCGAGCTGTCCGGTGAGGACGAAGTCGTCAGAGCCCGGCATCGAGGTGGTCTCGATGAAGAGCACCTCTCCCCCGGTCCCGGTCACCGAGAGGCCGGTGGCTACCCCGGGCGTGGCGGTGCGTTCGGCGGCCTCCTGGAAGTGGCGCTGACGTCCCAAGGCGTCCCGCAGGAACGCCTCGTCGATCGCGATCGGAGGCTCGCCGCGGCCGGCGGCGATCTCGGTCGCGGCCTTCCGCGTCAGCGTCCCCAGCTCGCGCTCGAGGTTGCGGACTCCGGCCTCGCGGGTGTACTCGTCCACCAACTGCCGGATCAGCTCGTCGGAAACCTCGACCTCCTCGGGCCGCAGCCCGTTGCGCTCGATCTGGCGCGGAAGCAGGTAGTCGCGGCCGATCGCGACCTTCTCGGCGGTGGTGTAGCCGTCGAAGCGGACCACCTCGAGTCGGTCGTACAGCGGCCCGGGGATCGACTCGGCGACGTTGGCGGTGGCGATGAACATCACCTCGGAGAGATCCAGCTCGACGTCGAGGTAGTGGTCGCGGAAGGAATGGTTTTGAGCCGGGTCGAGCACCTCCAGCAAAGCTGCGCTCGGGTCCCCGCGCCAGTCGGCACCGACCTTGTCGATCTCATCCAGCATGATCACCGGGTTCATCGTCCCTGCGTCCCTGAGGGCGCGGACCAGGCGCCCCGGAAGCGCGCCGATGTAGGTGCGGCGGTGGCCGCGGATCTCGGCCTCGTCGCGGATTCCGCCGAGCGACATCCGCACGAATTCGCGGCCGGTGGCGTGGGCGATCGACTCCCCGATCGAGGTCTTGCCGGTGCCCGGCGGCCCGATCAGGGTGAGGATCGCGCCCTTGCCCCTGCCTTCGTCGGCCACCTCACGCTCATGCCGAAGCTTGCGCACCGCGATGTACTCGGTGATCCGCTCCTTGACGTCTTCGAGGCCGGCGTGGTCGGCGTCGAGCACCTCGCGCGCCGCCGCTGGGTCGAGACGCTCATCGGAGCGCTCGCTCCACGGCACCGAGATCAGCCAATCGAGGTAGGTGCGGATCATCGAGGACTCGCCCGACTGCTCGCCGGCGCGCTCCAGCCGGCCCAGCTCCCGCTCGGCCTGCTCTCGCACCTCTTCGGGCATCTCCGCCTCGGCGATCTTGGTGCGGTACTCCTCGACGATGGAGGCATCGTCATCGCCCAGCTCCTTGCGGATCGAGTCCATCTGCTTGCGCAGGAAGTACTCGCGCTGCTGCGCCTCGGCGCCGCTTTGGACGTCCTCGTGGATCCGCTTGCGGACCTGCATCTCGGCCAGGCGCTCGCGCTGGAAGTCGAGCGAGAGCTGCAGGCGTTCGCGCACGTCGAGCGTCTCGAGGATCTGGACCTTCTGCTCGTAGTTGAGGTCAGGGGAGTAGCCGGCGGTGTCGGCCAGGGGGCCGGGGTCGGAGACCGAGCGAAGGAATGCACCGATGCGTTAGTCGGCCCCCCGGAGGTCCAGGATCTCCTCGACCACGGCCCGGTACTCACGCTCGAGCGCGCGCAAGGTCTCGTCGCGCTCGGTCGGGTCGTCGTGCCGGCTGACCTCAATCCTGAGGTTGGCGCCACCGCCGATCGCGGACCCGGCGACGCCCCGGTAGAGGCCCTCGAGCACGACCGCGCGCCCGCCGCCGGGGATGCGCCCGCTCTCGAGCACCCGGGCGACGGTCCCGACCGAGGCGAAGTCCTCCTCGCGCCGGGGCACGAGCAGGACCTCGTCGTGGTCGTCAACGTCGATCGCGAGGGTGACGGTCATGCCGGGGAAGACGACCGAGTCATCGGTGGGAACGAGGGGGAGCTGGCTCATGTGATTGGCCTCCTGGGGCTGAGGATCGG
>JBPCOO010000229.1:0-4003 GCA_051000155.1 Solirubrobacterales bacterium
TGTTGGTCGCCTCCGCGGCGATCGGCCTGCTCCCGGTTGGGCCCAGCCTCGGGGTCACCAGCTCCGTGCTCATCCTCGGCTCCAAGGGCGTGGCGGCGGTGGCGGCTGCCGGAGCGCTACTCACCGCGACGGGAGCGGTCGGGGCGCTCTGCTTCGCGGCCTGGGCGCTGATCGACAGGTTCCGCGGGCGCGGCGGGGGGCGTGGGGCCGGCGCGCTCGGCGGCTCGGAGTTGGGCGACGCCCGCGGCGTCGACGAGCGCGAGCAGCGAGACGGCGCAAGTGGTCGGCGCCCCGAAGGGACCGCTACAGAACCTCGTCGAGCCGGCGCTTGAGCTCAGCGACCTCGTCCTCGAGAGCGGCGAGACGGTCCCGGAGCTCATCGCTGCGACCCCTCCCACCCTGGTCGGAACCCGGCTCGGCCGCCTCAGCTCCGCCCGGAGCAGCGTCGAGCGCTGGCTGGTCCGCGGCGGCGCCGACCTCCCCGGTCCCCATCGCCTCGGCATCCCCAGCGTTTGGCTCCCCCTCGGCCTCAAAATCGAGTAGCTGCAGGAAGCGGTCCTCCTTCTGCCCCGGCCGGCGTGGGATACGTCTGACGTACCCCGCCTCGATCAGGGCCCCGAGCTGCTCCAAGATCACCTCGGTGTCGGCAAACTCATACAGCCGCGCCGTCCGCTGCTTCAACTCTCCCGGCGTCTGCGCCCCCCGCAGCATCAACACCGCGAGCAACGACTGGCTGGGAACGTCAAGTGCGAGCGCGTCCTGCAGAAGATGTCGATACTTGAGCGCGCGCCCGCCGTGCCCAGAGGCCGACCGAGCCCAACGCCGCGCGATAAGCCCGCGAGCCGCCTCGTAGACCGTCTCGGAGTCGTAGCCGGTTACCGGGTCCCGATTGGTCGACTGATTGCAGGCATTGCGAAGTGCGTTGAGCGAGAGCGGATAGTGATCCGGCGTCGTCCGCTGCTTCTCGATCAGACAGCCAAGGACCCGGACTTCGGCGGCGGTGAGATCGGTCGGGGGCATCAGCTCGGCACTCTACTCGCGGTAGGTGGGGCGCTATCGAGCAACCAGCTCCCCGCTCGAACACCACTCGGCCATCCCCGAATCGGTCGTCACCAGGGGTACATCCCCGAGCTGAGCTGCGAGCTCGACATAGAGGGCGTCGGCCAGTTGCAGGTTGTGGCGACGACGCCAGGCGCCCGCCAGCAGCGGGGCTAGCGGTCGGCGGTCAAATGGCCAGTCTGCCAGCTCCTCGATGCGCTGCTCAGCCTGTTGCTTCGTCAGCTCCCCCGCCCGCTGCAGGCGCCCCAGTGCGGAGAGAACCTCGGCGTCGAAGTGGGCTGGCGACATCAGGCGCCGATCCCGCAGGCGCTCCGCGACCGGTCGTTCGAGCTCCGTCTTGCAAAGCAACTCGACGAAGGCGGAGGCGTCCACGACCGCCGAATCGGTCTCGGCCTCGGCCATCGGGACTACCGGCCGAAGTCCTCGCGAGCGGCCGCGACCGCGGCGACCGCGCTCTCGTGCGTTACACCAGTCTCGTCGAGGGAGCCGGCTCGATCGAGCCACCGATTGGTGTCGGCAGCCGCCAGCGCAGTGCGAATGGCCGCTTGAGTGAGCCGCGAGACGTTTAGATCAGCCCGCTTCATCTCCTCGGCGAGATCATCTGGTAGGTAGACGCTGATCCTAGCCATGCGCATACCATACATATATTCCCACACCGGCTTTAGGCGGGATAAACACCCGGCTCCGCCGCGCTGCGTTGGCGCGGCCCCAGCTGCTCTGAGTTGCTCCCAGTTGGGCACAGATTGGTGCCCACATTGGTGCCATACGCGGCGCTATCGCGAGCAATCGCATGTGCCCCGAAGCGGAGCTCCTACTCCTGCTCACCGTCGACCTCGTAGTCCATGAGCTGGGTGTACCAGGCAACCGTCTGTTCGAGGTCGAGGCCCCGCGGCACAGGATTGACGTCCACGAAGTTGGCCTCAATGAACTGCCGGAAGTAGATCTCCCCGGTTCGGCGCGGATGCCGGGCAATCCAAGAGTCGAAGTAGTCATCCCAGATGTCGTAGTGATGCGAGTGTATGAAGTCATCCCACCGTGAGCGGGTTTTCTCGTGATCCGCTCCCGGGCGCCCAATCAGTTCACCGGTTCAAGTGGCTCTCCGCACGCGCTACAACGCCCATCGGTGAGTCCTGCCGTCTGGTGGGCAACGCAGGCCGAAATCGCAACATTGCCATGGAGGACCACGACCTGAGGAAGCTGCGATATGCCCGCTCGACGGAGCCGCATCTCGGCTTCGATCAAGGGATCCCAGTTGAATGTGGCGACCAGATCCTTGGGTCTAAGCCCAAGGAGGAGGTGGTCATAGATCGTCGGCTCATCCCCGATCTGTACCGCGGCGAAGTACTTCCGCACCTCATGGTCGATCCGCTCCGCAACTTCGTCGAACCGACCTCCGGCCCGCAGAGAGGCGTACGCCGCCTCGAAGTCGGCTTGGGCGTCCTGAACATCGGTCTTTGCAAAGAGTTCCTGGATCTCGTCGATGGACGCGAGCCCGCGCATGTCGGGCAGCTTCCTTCCATTCCGGTCCTCCGGGACTGCGGCGATGCTTGCCCCGGCCAAGCACCACCACATGTGGCCGGACAGCGAAGACCTGCTCGATCTCCTGCTGCTGGCTCACCTCGCCGGTCGACGGTGGAGGCCCACTGGCGAACGCTTGAGCGGGTCGCGTAGTCGATGTGGGGCAACCCGATAGGTGCCCTCAGGTCAGCGCCGAGGTCGGGGTCGGCGAGCAAACGGAGACCGGCAAGGTCAAGCGCGAGCGGGCCGCGCGCGGTTCGGCGCCTCAGTCGGCGAGAGCGTGACGGTGCGCTGGCTGGAATGGGCTTGCACCCGCTGGCCCCGAGCACGAGACGTTCTCACCCCCGACCCCGACGCTGGCGCCGGGCATGAGGTCAGCGGCGTTGCAACAGCCGGGTCCAGAAGCGCCGACGAAGGCCGGGCATCCTGATCCTGCTCTGAGCCGGATGGCGCTGAGGCCGGGCATCCTCGCTCAGCCGCTCGGCGCGGTAGCGGTTAGTGGCGGAGTCCGCCACGGCGAGAGCCCTCGGGGCCGGACCCTTTGCTGCGACCAGCACGGCGAGATCCTCCAATTCGTCAATACCTTCGACGCTGGGGGCGACACTTTCGACCACGCTGGCGAAGCCCACATCGCAGAGCAGGTTGAGCAGCGACGGGCGAGTCAGCCAGAAGCTCACGTCGTTTCCCATGCTCGACCAGTTCCCAGGGGGCTCGGCGTACTCGAAGCCCCGGTAGCCATTGTAGCTGGCGCCCCCCTTCAGTCCGACCGCTGTCCGGATGATCGCCAGGTGGTCGGTGAGCGCGTAGACCTTCCGCATCAGCGCCACCCCGTCAGCAGCGGGCAGATGGTAGAGCAGGCCGAGGCAGAGCACCACGTCGAAGCTTTCCCCGACCTCGAGATCCCGCGCGTCGGCCACCCGCATCTCGTAACGGTCGCTGACGCCGAGAGCGTCAGCGGCTTCCAGCGCTCGCTCAGCGTTCCCCTCCCTGCCCTCAACCGCGACGACCGAAGCGCCATGCGCTGCGAGTTCCAATCCGTAGAGCCCCTCCATCGCCCCGAGGTCGAGGACGCGGAGCTGATCAAGCGGCTTCCGGGCAAAGGCCGAGACAAGTTGCAGGTAGCGCACGGCCATCAGCTCGGCGGCTCCGACCCGATCGTCGCCCATCGTGTATCGGCCCTCGCTGAGACGGATGTTGTAGGCGGTCCAAGCCATGGCTCTCATCGTCTCACAGGTCGGATCCCTGATGCCACCCCTCCCCCCCACCTCTATCCCTCACCGGATCTCGCCCCCGGGCCTGGCGGCAATATCGGGCTCGAGCACCGGCCGCGGTAACCGCGCGGGGCGGCTGGGGACCCCAAGCTTTCGAATCCCGTTCTGGACTCACTACCGTCAGCCGTAACCGGCTGCCCCGGGCGGGTAGCGCG
>JBPCOO010000268.1:0-3254 GCA_051000155.1 Solirubrobacterales bacterium
ATGCCGAGGTCTTGGGCGAGTTGGTCGACGCTCACCAGCTTGCGGGCAATCTCATTCCCGACGCGCACCTCGCCACGCTGGCCATCTGCCATGGAATAGCGGTGTGCTCAGCGGACTCCGACTTCGCTCGCTTCGATCAGGTCCACTGGGTCAACCCCGTCTGATCGCCGCTGCGCCCGGCCGCACCTACAAAGCCACCTCCCCTCAGGCGCCTGGCTTCGCGCCTCTCCGTCAGAGGAACTACGACTCGGCCTACGACCTGATCCGCGAGAAGACTGACCTCGACTTCGAGAGCGTTTGGCTGGCGCCGCGCGGCAGCTTGTAGCCGCCGCGCGCACTCGGAGACACTCGGCGTGATTCCATAGACCGATGGCGGACTCCGAGAAGAAGCTCCCAACGGGTCGGATCGCTCGCCTGGCCAAGGTCGGTTCGGCGGCTGCCTCCCAGGCCGTGCGCCAGACCGGGACCCGTGCGGCCAATCTCGGTCGCAGCCCCGAAGACGCGAGGGCGGCGATGGACCGGCGCCAGTACGAGGCGGCCGAGCAGGTGGTGACGGTGCTGGGGGAGATGAAGGGCGCGGCGATGAAGATCGGCCAGGTGCTGAGCTTCGTCGACCTCCAGGTGGTCCCGCCCGAGTACCGGGAGGAGTTCCAGAAGAAGCTGGCCAAGCTCCGCGACGCGGCGCCCACCGTCAGCTTCGATCAGATGAAGAACGTGATCACCGATGACCTCGGTGGTTCGCTCTCAGACCACTTCGCCGACTTCGACGAAGAGGCGATTGCGGCGGCCTCGATCGGGCAGGTCTACCGGGCCCGCTTGCACGACGGGCGCGAGGTCGCGGTCAAGGTCCAGTATCCGGGCGTCAACGACGCGGTCCGCTCGGACATGAAGAACCTCAACGTCCTGCTCCGGCTGGTCCGCTCGATGACCCCGCAGCTCGATGTGAAGGCGATGGCGGCGGAGATCCGCGACCGGATCACCGAGGAGCTCGACTACGAGCTGGAGGCGCAGAACCAGCGTCGGATCGCTCGCGACTACCGTGATCATCCGTTCATCGTCATCCCCGACGTGGTCACCGAGCTCAGCCGCGAGCGGGTGATCGTCACCGAGTTGGTGGAGGGAGACGGGTTCGAGACGATCCGCGAGGACTCGATCGAGGAGCGCAACCGGGTCGCCGAGATCGTCTTCCGCTTCTACTATGGATCGATGTTCCGGCGGGGTCGCTTCAGCGGCGATCCCCACCCCGGCAACATGATTCGTCAGCCCAACGGCAAGATCGCCTTCATCGACTTCGGCCTGTTCAAGACCGTCGACCGGGGGACGCTGGAGGTCGAGCTGGCCTGTCAGCGGGCGACGACCGAGCGCGACGCCGAACGCCTCCATTCCCTTCTGAGCGAGCACGGGTTCATTCCCCAGCCGGAGAAGCTCGACCCAGAGATCCTGCTCGACTACGTGGTCGAGGGCATCGGCTGGTATTGCACCGACGAGGTGGTCGCGCTCGACAACGATTACGTCTCCAGGGTGGCGATCGAGACCAGCGACCCGCGCTCGCGCCACTTCCGCGCCATGCGTCACCAGGACATCGTCCCCGAGCACCTCTTCGGTCGGCGGCTGGAGATGCTCACCCTGGCGGTTCTCGGCCAGCTCGAGGTCGAGGCCAACTGGCACCGGATCGCCCGCGAGTGGATGTACGGGGACGACCCGGTGACCGAGCTCGGACGCGCCGAGGAGGGCTTCTACGGCATATAGTCGCCTCCGAAGGAGGAGCAAATGGGGTCGAGCGTTTTGCCAACCGAGGAGGAGATCGAGCGGATCGTGCTTCCCCCTGACGCCTTCTCGCACCGGATCACCGGCGACGGGAGGCTCTACCTCGGCGCCGGCTATGCCTTGCTGATGCAGGTCGCCCATCCGACGGTCGGGGCCGGGGTCCGCGACCACTCCACCTTCCGCACCGATCCCTGGGGACGGCTGCTGCGGACGGTGGACTATCTCTATCTGATCACCCTCTCGGGTCGGGAGGCGGCGGCGGTCGGTCGGCGGGTGCGCGAGCTGCACAAGCAGATCAAGGGAACCAACCCGGATGGCACTCACTACCACTCGCTCGAGCCCGAGGCGTACGCCTGGGTCCACGCGACCCTGATCGAGGCCACGGTCGCGGGCTACCTCCGTTTCGTCGGGCCGCTCAGCCGTACCGAGATCCACCGCTTCTACGCCGAGTGGATGCCGCTGGGGCGCCTGCTCGGCGTCCGCGAGGGCGACCTTCCGGAGAACTGGGACGGCTTCTGCCGCTACTTCGAGGAAATGTCGAGCGAGCGGCTGGAGCGGAACGAGACCGTCGACGCGGTGATCGCCACCCTCGACGCGCGCGAGCCACCGCCGATTCCGGTGATCAGCGAGCTCTGGCCGTTGCTGCGGCTGGCCCCCGCGCGAGCGGTGCGGGTGGCGACCACCGGACTGCTCCCCGAGCATCTGCGCGAGCGCTTCGACCTGAAGTGGGGGCGCCGCGAGGAGCTCGAGCTACGGGCGATGGGGAGGGCATCGCGGGCGCTGACCCCAATGCTGCCGAAGCCGTTGACCGAGGTGGGCCCCGCGCACCTGAAGTGGCGGGAGGAAGAGATTCGCCAGGGGCCGCTGGGGTCCGGAGCGAGCGAGCCCGCGGCGGCCCTTGGCTGAGGTCGAACAACGACCCGGGACGGCGCCACCCTAGTAGTCCACCGCCACCGGCAGCTCCTCATGCTGCTCGATCCTCCGCTCGAAGACCTCGCCGAAGTGGCGTGCGGTTGCCGCCGCGAACTCACCGAGGTCCCGGGGCCCGCCGAGCTCGCGAGCAAGCGAGGTTGGCTGAGCGTGCTCGATCCCGCAGGGGACGATCCAGTTGAACGGCTGCAGGTCGTTGTTGACGTTGATCGCGAGCCCGTGGGTGGTGATGCCGCGGCTGACGTGCACTCCGATCGAGCCGACCTTGCGCGCTGGACCGTTGCCCAGCCCAATGGCCGCCTCCCCGACGGCCGTTCCCTGAGGTCCAACCTCCCCGGGCGCGATCGGCGGATCGCCTGCGGTCCAGACCCCGGTGAGGCCGTCGAAGACCTGAGCCGGCACCTCGTAGTCGGCGAGGACGGCGATCATGACCCGCTCGAGCCGGCGGACGTAGGCGGCTACGTCGTCCCCGTAGGCGCCGAGGTGGATGATCGGATAGGCGACCAACTGGCCCGGGCCGTGGTAGGTGACGCGGCCGCCTCGATCGGTCTCGCAGA
>JBPCOO010000307.1:0-2588 GCA_051000155.1 Solirubrobacterales bacterium
AGAGCCATCCGGTGGGAGTCATCCAGGTGGTCTCGATGATGTTGGTCCCCGGCTCGTACCGCCGGCCGACCGGCTCTCCCATGTTGGAGGGCCCGAAGCGCCAGCCACCGGCCGAGCGGTCCAGCAGCGCGGCGAAGATCGAGGGCGAGTCGAACCGCGGCGGGCAGAACCATTCGACCGTGCCGTCGGGCGCGACCAGGGCGCCGGTGTGGCAGTCCGAGAGGAAGCCATACTCGGCGATCTCGGGGAAGGGCGAGGTCGGTGCGGTGCGCTCGAGGAACGGAGTCGGTGCCTCCTCGTGGGTAATGTCCATCCCACCCGCACGCTCGGGCGGAGAGGGTGGCGGAATCGGGGTGCCCGAGGGGGCGGACACGGGAGCACCGGCCCCGTTGGACGGCTCCGCTGCGTCGGTCTGCTGGTTGGGAGTGGATTCCACGGCTCTACCTGGTCCTGGTTGTTTGCATCGGCCCGGCCCCAATGATGCTTGAACGACGGTACGCCGATGCCAACCCCGGCAGGCGCCCGGAGTCGCGTGCCGCAACCGTCGGCCCAGCGATGCCGGGGGAGGGACTCGAACCCTCAAGCCCTCTCGGGCAGCCGATTTTAAGTCGGCAGCGTATGCCAGTTCCGCCACCCCGGCGGTGCGTGGACCGCTCAGCGTCCAGCGAAGAGAGGCTACCTGTCTCCGTCCCCACCCCTTGCAACGCAACCCTCTCGCCGGTACCGTGTTGACCAAGCAGGGCCCCCAACTTGACCGCATCAGCACTTACACAAGCCGCGCGCCGCGGGCTCCTGGCCCGGCGCTCCCCGGTGCTCAAGCTGGAGGGCGACGAGCGGCTGGTCGCCCTGATCCGCGCCGGGAACGATCGAGCCTTCGAGGTGATGTTCGACCGCTACCAGTCGCGACTGCTGGCCTTCTGCACCTCGATGCTGAAGAGCCGCCAGGACGCCGAGGACGTCCTTCAGGAGGTCTTCACCAACGCTCACAAGGCGATGCTGGCCGATGAGCGCAAGATCAACCTGCGCCCCTGGCTCTACCGCATCGCGCGCAACCGCTGCCTCAACCACCTGCGCAAGCCCGTCCCCGAGGGCCAGGACTCGATGGACATCCATCCTCACCGGCAGGGAGCCACCACCGCCGAGCACGTCGAGCACCGCGAGGAGCTGCGCCAACTCCTCGACGACGTCCGCCACCTTCCCGAGACGCAGCGGACGGCGCTGTTGCTGCGCGAGATCGACCAGCTCACCTATGAGGAGATAGCGGTCGCGATGGACACCACCATCCCGTCGATCAAATCACTCCTGGTTCGCGCCCGGATCGGTCTGGCCGAATCCAGCCAGGCGCGGGCGCTCACCTGCGACGAGGTCCGGGTGCAGCTCGCCGAGACGGCGGAGGGCATCCGCAAGGCCTCGGGACCGATTCGCAAGCACGTGCGGCGGTGCGAGGACTGCAAGGAGTTCCGCGACCAGCTCCGCAGCGACAGCAAGGCGCTGGCGGCAATGCTGCCCCTGGGACCCCTGGCGATGCTCAAGGGTGGCCTGCTGGCGAAGCTCTTCGGCGGTGGCACCTCAGCCGGCGGCGGTGCGACCGCCGGAGGCGGGGCGGCGGCCGCGAGTGGAGGAGCGGCGGCCACCGGAGGCGGAGCCGCAGCGGCCGGAGCCGGACTCGCGGCCGGAGGCGGAGCGGTGGGTGGCGCGGCAGCGGGCGGAGCCGGGCTGGTCGGCGGCGCTCTGGGGGCGAAGGCCGCGGCCGGAATGGCGACCGCCGCGATCCTCACCGGCGCCGCGGGCGAGGTGAGCGACGAGCGGCCCTCGCCGGTCCCCGCGCCGGCGATCGAGCGCTCCGACGATCTCAAGCGCGCCAAAATCAATCTCCACGCCAAGCGGGAGCGCCTGCTGGCCACGATCGGCGCCGGCGCGCCGGTGATCGCCAAGGTGGGGGAGGATCCGGTGACGGCAACCGCGCCCGGTCCGGAACCCGAGGCGGTGGCACCGGCGATCCGAGTCGAGCCCGACGCCGCCGAACAGGCGGCACCCGGGGTCGAGAAGCCGACCAAGTCCGAGAATCCGGCGGAGGCCGAGGCGCCGGCCGCCAAGGACGGCCTCAGCCCAGCTGGGGGCGAGGCCAAGCGCGAGGTCCCCACGGAGAGCGGAGGCCAGGGCTCTCCGAATAGCGATACACCGGCGGTGGGAGCCGGAGGAGACGTCGCTCCGGCATCCCCGGGCGAAGGCACTCCGGCGGCGCCCCCGACTCGGGGAGGGCCTCCCGGCGCAACCAATCGGGGGGATGACCGAGGGCCATCGAGCTCCGCCGGCGCCGGACAGCCGGGCTCCGGTGGGAGCGAGCCCGCCGCCTCTCCCACAGCTCCCGCTCAGAGCTAGATCCATCGGCGCAGGGTCCGGAAGCCCGGGGTCCACGCGGGCGGAACCCGACCTCACGGACGCGCGGGAGCATGGTGGCCAATCTCGCCAGAGGCTTGACCCTTTCCCCGGCTTCCTACGACATTCGTTTAGCTAGGGGGCAAGCTCGCTAAAGCCAGGTGCCTCCCCGGGTGATAGGGGGGTTGGAAACGGTAACGACATAGGGG
>JBPCOO010000313.1:0-2944 GCA_051000155.1 Solirubrobacterales bacterium
CCAGATCGAGCGCAACGGTCTCCGCCGTCGCGCCGGAGGAGTCGCTGATCACCGCCAGCTCGGAGGGACCGGCGTAGCCGTCTATCCCGACCACCGAGGCAAGCTGGACCTTGGCCTCCTGCACGTAGGGACTTCCCGGTCCGGCGATCACGTCCACGGCCGCGATCGACTCGGTCCCGTAGGCGAGCGCCGCCACCGCCTGAGCCCCGCCGATCGCGAACACCTCGTCGGCTTCGGCGATCCGGGCCGCCGCCAGCACCGCCGCGTGAGGAAGCCCGTCGGCGGCGGGTGGGGAGGCGACCACGACGCGCTCGACGCCCGCGACCCGGGCCGGGATCACCCCCATCAACACGGTCGATGGATAGGGTGCGCGCCCACCCGGGGCATAGATCCCAGCCGCCTGAACGGGGACCTCCGCCACCTCGACCCGGTGGCCCTGGGGCAGCTCGACCGAGCTCGGCTCATCGCTCACCTGCGCGGAGGCGACGGTGGTGATGTTGGCCGCCGCCTCCTCGAGGGCATCGCGTAGATCGGGGTCAAGAGAGTCGAGGGCCCGGTCGAGGACCTCGTCGGGCACCCGCAACTCCTCGACCCGGACGCCGTCGAACCTCTCCCCCAGCTCGATCGCGGCCGCGTCCCCGCCGCTCGCCACCTCCGCCAGCGTCGCCGCCACCGCCTCGGCGAGCCCGGCGGAGCCGGCACGCGTCCGTGATCGCAAAGACTCAGCGAGCCCGGCGGCGTTGGCGCCGTCCCATGTGCGCAGCGCGACCCTCACGCCGACGCCCGCAGGCGCTCCACCATCCGGTCGATCTCGTCGACCCGCAGCTTGTGGGCGACCCGGTTGGCGACCAGTCGCGCGGTTGAGGTGGAGATCTCCTCTCGCACCTCGAGTCCGTTCTCGGCCAGGGTGCGGCCGGTGTCGACCAGATCGACGATTCCGTCGGCTAGGCCGACCAGAGGCGCGAGCTCGGTGGAGCCCTTGACCTCGATCACCTCCGCCACCCGACCGGTGCGCTGGAAATACCGCTCGGCGGTGCGGAAGTACTTGGTCGCGATCCGCATCGACCCGAGCCGCTCGTGGGCCGTCTCCATCGCGTCGTCACCGGCGATCGCGGCGACCACCATCCGGCAGCGGCCATAGCCGAGGTCGGCTAGCTGGTAGACGGCGGAGATCGGCTGCTCGTCGAGCACGTCCTTGCCGGTGATGCCGAGGTCCGCCGCCCCGGCCTCAACGTAGGTGGGGACGTCGGAGGGCCGGATGGTGACGACCGTCAAGCCGTCCAGTTCGAAGATCAGCGCCCGCGAGTCCGAACGCGGCTCGGTGGTATCGAAGCCGGCTCGATCGAGCAGGTCGAGGGTTTCGGTGAAAAGTGCCCCACGGGGTATGGCGAGGCGCAGCTCGGCCCCGGCCTGCCGCCTCCTCGCGGTCTCGACGCCGCTGTCTTTCATCGAAGCCCCTCCCCCTCGGAGGGATTCCCGCCGCTGGCGGCCTGCTCGCCCCCGGAGCCCTCCCCGGAGAGGTGCTCCTCCTCGGCCAGAGCCACGTGCAGGCGCTCCAGATACAGCGCAAAGCCCGCCGCCGGCAACGGACGGCCGTACCGCCCCATCAGCTCGTCGTAGCGACCGCCGCCGCCGAGGATGTGGCCGAGCGCTGGGTCATAGACCTCGACGATCGCGCCGGTGTAGTAGCCGAGGTCGCGCAGGAGGCCAAGGTCGAGCTGAACCCGATCGGCGATTCCCCGCTCGGCCAAGCCTGCGTAGGTCGCCCGCAGTCGCTCAACCGAGCGCTCGACCACCTCTCCGCCGATCGACGCGGCCCGCTCCAACACGGTCGCGTCCCCGCGCAGGCTGGAGAGCTCAAAGATCATCGCGCGGTCCTCATCGCTCAGCTCGGCCAGGTCCCCCGCCTCGGCCTCGATCGCGACCAGGTCGTGCGCCGCGAGGCAGTCGAGGATGCGATCACGCGCCAGGTCGGCGACGCCGAGCTGGTCGAGTAGGGTGCGAAAGAGATCGGCGTCGCCGAGGCCAACCACCGCGCGCCCCAGGCCGATCGCGTCGAGACCGGAGACCAGAAGCTCGACCAGCTCGACCGTCCCCCCGGGCCCCGGGGGCCCGATCAGCTCGACCCCGACCTGGCGAAACTCCCGCGTCTGCCCGCGCTGGCGCACCCTGCGATAGGCCCTGCCCGAGTAGTGGACCCGGAACGGGGGCTCGCCCCCGGCGAGCCGATCGGCGGCCACCCGGGCGATCGGCAGGGTCATGTCGGTCCGCAGCGCCATCGCCCTGCCGCCCTCGTCGAAGAGCTGGAAGGCCGATTCAGCCGCGCGCCGGTCCCCGGCGGCGAGCACTGAGACGTACTCGAGCGCGGGGGTCGAGACCTCGCCGTACCCACGGGAGGAGAACAGCTCGCGGAGGGTGGCCTCGATCTCGCGCAGCTCCCGCATCTCGTCGGCGAGGAAGTCGCGGGTCCCTTGCGGCAGAGGTTGTGTCATCGCTGCGCCTTCCCGGTGAGCCGGCGTCCTCGAAGGAGGCTAGGCCGGCACGACCTTCTCGGTGGTGACCCGCTCGATCCGGGCGCCGAGGTCTCGCAGGCGCTCGTCGATCCGCTCGTAACCACGGTCGATCTGGGTGATGTTGCCGATCTCCGAGGTGCCGTCGGCGGCCAGGGCGGCGATCAGGATCGCCATCCCGGCGCGGATGTCGGGGCTTTCGACTCGCTCGCCGTGGAGACGGCTGGGCCCGCTGATGATCGCTCGGTGGGGGTCGCAGAGGGTGATCCGCGCGCCCATCGCCACCAGCTTGTCGGTGAAGAAGAGACGGTTCTCGAACATCTTCTCGAAGATCAGGATGGTGCCCTCGACCTGGGTCGCGAGCGCGACGGCGATCGAGGTGAGATCGGCCGGAAAGGCGGGCCAGGGGCCGTCGTCGATCTTCGGGATCGCGT
>JBPCOO010000078.1:0-3896 GCA_051000155.1 Solirubrobacterales bacterium
AACCTTCCTCTTGGAGTCCGCGGAGCAGGGCGGGCGCCTCGGTCGCTACTCGTTCATCGGCACCCGCCCGCGGACGATCCTGCGCTGGAGCGAGGGCGAGATGCGGGAGTGGGAGGGACCGGCGGCGATCGACCTCGACGCCGCGCCCACCCGGACCGACGAGGTCGCCGACCCCTACGCCGAGGTCGCCGCTCGGGTCGGGCGTCACCGGCTGGCCGAGATCGAGGGGATGCCGCCGTTCCCCGGCGGCGCCGTCGGCCTCTTCGCCTATGACCTGGTCCGCACGGTCGAGCCGCTGGGAGAGCCCAATCCCGACCCGCTCGGCCTCCCCGACCTCGCTCTGATGGTGGCCGAGGTGATGGTGGTCTTCGACCACGTCTCCCACGAGGCCCTGATCATCGCCAACGCCTTCTGCGAGGGGCCCTCGGAGATAGAGGCCGCCTACTCACGCGCGGTCTCGGCGATCGCTGCGGTCGAGGCGCGCCTGGCCGGCCCCCTCCCGGAGGTGCCCCCGCAAGTCGATCGAGCCAAGCGCAGCGAGCCCGGGGCGACCGCCGCCGATCCCGACTCCCCGTTCCCACGGGGCTTCAGCTCCAACCTCACCCGGGAGCAGTTCGAGGCCAATGTCGCCCGCATCGTCCGCTACATCCGCGCCGGCGACGCCTTCCAGGTGGTCCCCTCCCAGCGGATCTCGGGCCCCTGCCCGGTCGAGGCCTTCTCGATCTACCGCGGCCTGCGCGCGGTCAATCCCTCCCCCTATATGTACTTCCTCGACTTCGGCGACTTCCAGGTGGCCGGGGCCTCGCCCGAGCCGCTGGTCCGGGTAACTGGGAGCAGGGTCGAGACCCGGCCAATCGCCGGCACTTATCCCCGCGGAGCAAGTCCCGAGGAGGACCGTGAGCGTGGCGAGCGGATGCTGGCCGATCCCAAGGAGCGAGCCGAGCACGTGATGCTGGTCGACCTCAGCCGCAACGACCTCGGCCGGGTGAGCGAATACGGCAGCGTCACCGTCGAGGAGTTCATGGAGATCGAGACCTATTCCCATGTACTCCACATCGTCAGCGGCGTCGTCGGCAGGCTGCGCGGGGGCCTCGGGGCGATGGACGTGCTGCGCGCGGCGCTCCCCGCGGGCACTCTCTCGGGCGCGCCCAAGGTGCGGGCTATGGAGATCATCGACGAGCTCGAGCCCCACAAGCGCTGCTCCTACGGGGGCGCGATTGGCTATCTCAGCTTCACCGGCGATCTCGACACCGCGATCCACATTCGCACCGTGGTGGTCAAGGATGGCCAGGCTCACGTCCAGGCCGGCGGCGGCACCGTCGCCGACGCCACCCCCGCCAACGAGTACCGCGAGTCGCTACAGAAGGCCAAGGCGGTCTTCCGGGCGATCGAGCTGGCGAGCGAGCAGGAGGGGTGGGAGTGATGTCCGACATCCCCCGCGTCCTCGTGGTCGACAACTACGACTCGTTCACCTACAACCTGGTTCAGTATCTGGGGGAATTGGGAGCTGAGCTGGAGGTCGTTCGCAACGACCGGGCGACGGTCGACGAGCTGCTCGAGCGTCGCCCCGATCGGCTCGTCATCTCCCCGGGGCCGCGCACCCCCGCCGAGGCCGGAATCTCGACCGAGATCTCCAGGCGCTTTCCCGAGGCGGGGATACCCACGCTCGGCGTCTGCCTCGGCCACCAGGCGATGGTCGAGGCCTTCGGCGGCCGGGTCGTGCTCGGGGACCCTATCCATGGCAAGGACGCCGAGATCACCCACGATGGCAAGGGGATCTTTCGGGGGCTGCCCAGACGGCTCACGGTCGGCCGCTACCACTCCCTGGTGGCCGACCCCGACCTCCCGGACTGCTTCGAGCGCAGCGCCTTCTACGGCGAGGTGGTGATGGCGGTGCGCCACCGCGAGCTGCCCGCCGAGGGGGTCCAGTTCCACCCCGAGTCGGTGCTCACCCCGGACGGCAAGGCGATCCTCGCGCGGTTTTTGGAGCGGGACCCGAAGGCGCCGGTAGCGTTCGCGTCCGCGTAGGATCGGGTCCATGCCCAACGACGTCATCACCCGCGCGATCGATTCGGTCAGCGACGGCCACCACCTCACCGCCGACCACGCCTCGGCCGTCCTCGCCGAGATCATGGAGGGCCGCGCCTCCGAGGTGGAGACCAGCGCCTTTTTGATCGCGCTGCGGACAAAGGGGGAGACCGTCTCCGAACTGGTCGGGCTGGCGCGGCGGATGCGGATGCTGGCGACCCCGGTGGAGATCGACGCCGAGATGGTCGACACAGCCGGCACCGGCGGTGGGCCATCCACCTTCAACGTCTCCACCACCGCCGCCCTGATCGCAGCCTCGGCCGGCTGCACGGTCGCCAAGCACGGCAACCGCTCCAACACCTCGCGCTCGGGCTCGGCCGACCTGCTGGAGGCGCTCGGGGTGCGGATCGACCTCGATCCCGAGGCGGTCGCGACCTGCCTCGAGGAGACCGGATTCGGCTTCATCTTTGCCCCCGCACACCACGCCGCGATGAAGCACGTGGTCCCGGTGCGCAAGGCCTTGGGCGTGCGGACGATCTTCAACTTCCTCGGCCCCCTGACCAATCCGGCGGGGGCCCGTCGTCAGTTGCTCGGCGTCTCCGATCGCCGCTACCAGGAGACGATCGCGGAGGCGCTCGCCACCCTCGGGTGCACCCACGCGATGGTGGTCTCCGGAGCTGACGGCGTCGATGAGCTGACCACGACCGGCCCGACCCGGGTGGTCGAGGTGCGCGACGGCTATACCGAGGAGTGGTTCGTGACCGCCGATGAGGTCGGGCTCCCCGAGGCCCGGCTGGAGGAGCTGGCCGGCGGCGAGCCGGCCGACAACGCCGCCACCACCAGGTCGGTGCTCGCGGGGGAGCCGGGCGCGCCGCGGGATCTCGCCGTCCTCAACGCCGGTGCGGCGATCTACGTCTCCGGGGAGGCCCCGTCGCTGGCCGAGGGGGTGGAGGCTGCGGGCGTGGCCGTCGATTCCGGAGGGGCCGCCGCGCGGCTCGAGCAGATCGTCGAGTTGACCGGCTCGCTTGCGAACGCATGAGCCGATTCGGGTTCCGGCCGACGGGGCGATAGCCTGGGATCGATGAACAGGCTCGACGAGTTGCTCAAGGCGGCCCGGCGGGGGGTCGACCGTCGCCGGGCGCGGACCTCGCGGGAGGATCTCTACACCCAGCTCGGCACCAGGACCGGATATCGCCCGTTCAAGGAGGCGTTGATCCGACCCGGCCTCTCGGTGATCGCCGAGTTCAAGCGCGGCTCGCCCTCAGCCGGGCAGATCAGCGGCGACGCGGTGGTGGCCGAGATCGTCGATGCCTATGAGCGCGGCGGCGCCTCGGCTATCTCGGTGCTGACCGAGGAGTCGAGCTTCGGTGGCTCGCTCGACGATCTCCGCGATGCCCGTGAGGCATCGCGTCTGCCGATCCTCTGCAAGGACTTCATCGTCGACCCCTACCAACTGCTCGAGGCCGCGGTCGCCGGCGCCGACGCCTGCCTGCTGATCGTCGCCGGGCTCGCCGACGAGGATCTCCGGGTGCTCACCCAGGAGGCGACCCTGCTGGACATCGATTGCCTGATCGAGGTCCACGACCAAGACGATCTCGAGCGGGCACTCGATCTCGACGTCGAGGTGATCGGGATCAACAACCGTAACCTCGGCACCCTCGAGGTGGACATCACGACCACCGAGGAGCTGATCACCGACGTCCCGGCCGGCAAAACCGTCGTCGCCGAGTCCGGCTACCGGACGGCCGAAGAGCTCTCGGAGCTGGTCCGGATCGGAATCGACGCGGTCCTGATCGGGGAAACCCTGATGCGTTCGAGCGATCCGGCGGTGACGCTGGCGGAGCTGACCGAGCCCCTCGGTGGCCCCG
>JBPCOO010000087.1:0-15689 GCA_051000155.1 Solirubrobacterales bacterium
TGGGGCTCGGTCAGCGCCTGGAGCTTGTTGTGGGGGGCGGAGATCCGCTGGGTGAAGGCCGACTCCGCCTTCTGCAACTGGGCGACGAACTCCTCGACGCCGCTACGGATCGTCGCCAGCTCCGGTCGTTGCCGGAGTTCGGTGAGGAGGGACTTCCGCGCCGCATAGCCGGTCGGCGAGACCGAGAGCAGGTCGGCGATGTCGATCATCGTCGGCTGCTCAAACACCTCGAGGGCGGCGATCGTCATCGTCTTGATGAAGTTGATCGAGGCTTGGTAGAGCTGGGTTGAGCCATCCTCGACTCGGAACATCTCCTGTAGCGCCCCGATCAGGGTGTCCGCCCGGCCGGAGCTATCCATCAGGTTCGAGTGCAATGGCGAGAAGCCCGCGTGGGGGTTGGCGAACCGGAGCAGGTGGACGCGCTTTCGGGTATCGAGCCGGGAGAGGATCGCCTGCCAGAGATCTCCCTTTGGGTCGAAGATCACGGCGGCGCTGTTCGGATCCCGGGCCGGACGCAATGCGGCCGGCACCAGCATCGAGGACTTGCCCGAGCCGATATTGCCGACGACCGCCAGGTTCTGTGGCCAGTCCTCCTCGTGCAGGGTGAGATGGTCGCCGCGCTCGCTGCGGAGCAGCCCCTCCTCGGCTCCCACCCTCCTCACCCTCGGTCCGGGGTCGCGGCGGGTCAGGCGGTTGCGCTCGATCGAGCCGAGGTTCTCGTCGGGGTCGGGCAGCGCCCAGAGGGCGCTCAGCTCCGAGGTCGAGATCACCCCACGCAGGAGCGAGGGCAGCGGGTTGCCCTCGCCGCGGATGTAGCGGTGGAGGACCCAGGGGCGCCGGAGCCGGACGATCTTTGGGACTAGTGCGTTCTCCGCCTTGGTCTTCGCCACGAGGACGTTGGCAAGGGACTCGGCGGTCCGGAGGTCGTCACAGACGATCCGGATGTCGAAGAAGAAGAGCGAGCGAAAGACGACGCCCTCGGCGCCGCCCTCGAGCTCCTCGCGAGTAGCCACCGACCGCGAGCCGGCCCCCTCTCGCCGGATCGAGTCGCGATTGAGCTGGTTCTCCCGCCACTTGAAGATCACCTGGGTCAGCCGCTCGAATATCCGCGGCGTCGGCCAGAGGACGATCTGGACCTGCACTGGGATGCCGACCGATTCGAGGTGGCCGAGCAGTGCCCCGATCGTCGAGGCGCGATCCTCGGTCCGATCACCGGCGTCCCCTTCGCTGACGTCGGGGGTCGCCAGGCGACGTGAGAGGAACGGGTAGCGGCGCTTCAACCGGACGAGGTATTGGCCGTTGATGCGGCCGACGTCCTCGCGGCCGAATCGGGCGTTCTCATAGACCGATTGCAGCGCCCCGCATACCGACCGAGCCGAACGGGTCTCGAAGCCGAGCTGCAGTCGCTGGGAGAGCCCGCCGGTCTCCGTGCCGGGCTCGGCGACGTGGGCGAGTTCGAGCGCAACCGAAGGTTGACCGGAAAGGAGCCGGCGCCACCAGCGCTCGGCGGTAAGCGCGTGAAGCTGGGAGTAGAAGCTCCTGAGCTCCGTCGGGCTGGCGTGGTCGCGTTCGGCAGGTACCACGCGGGCTCGTGCGTAGCGGCGCTGAGTGCGGGCGTAATACCTGGCGGCCAGGATGCCGCCGCCCACAACCAGGGCAAGCAGCCCCAATCTTCTGGCCAGCTGCCAGCCCTTCTTCAGGGCTTCTACGGCCGCGAGGATCGGTCGGCGAACGCCGTCGGTTACATCGCCCGGCGGCTCGGGTTGCGGCTTCCCCTTGCTCGTGAGGTGCCGCTCGCCCGGCGTCTCAAGGCTCCGGATCTGCTGACCCGTGACCTCACTGGATCCACCGCGTCCGGCCCGAGGACGGCTCGCCTGTCGCCTGGCCTGCCGGCGGGCCCGGTCGGCTGCGTCACGCTCAGCTTGGACCGACTCGATCGGGCCGGACCCGAGGTCATCGAAGGCGCCCTCGACCGCAAAGAAGGCGAGAGCGCCAGCGATCGCAACCATCGCTCCGATCTGCAGTGCTCGGCCGGGGGCCAGCATCAGCGCGGACCTGCGTCGGTATCGAGTGAGTCGGTGCGATCCAGCGGCATTGGAGCCTCCTTGGGTCGGGTTGGGGGTCACTCACAGGTCGCTACCGGAAGGCCAAACCCCCAGGGCTCCGGACAGGGGGCTGCGGCCATCGTCCGCTCAGAAAGCGCTTGGATAAGCGGTTGTCCGTAGCTCAACGGAGCGTGTCCGCAGGGTCGGGTGCGGCGTCCGCAGCTGCCAGTCGGGGCTCGGTTCGCTGTCCGTGGGAAACGGTGACGGGGCGGGTCCGCTCGAGCCTGAGACCGCATGGGTGCGGGGCATGGCCGTCGCAACCGAGGGTCCGCAGCTACTCACCTTGAGGGGGTAGCTGTGTCTGGCCCGCTGAGGTATGAGGTGGTTGACGCGAACCCGTGGCTCCGTAGGCTCCCGGCCTCCTCACTTTCTCTTTCTTCTCGCGCCGACCGAACACCACCTCAGCCGCTTGGCTCTTAGCCAGCCGCCCCAGGTCTGAGTCAGAGTTTCTTCCTGACCTCCCGACCGCGACGCATACATCTTTTCCCGTCGCCCCTTCTCTCGGCCGATTCCTTCGTCAGCCGCTTCGAGCCGTCCTGATCCCTCATCCACCCAACGAAAGGAGGTCCGCCATGAGCGGCCCACTCCGTATGTCCCTGCTCCTCGGAGGAGCGCTCGTGACCGCAGGGATCCTGCTGCCGACCCTCGCCCTTCTCCTCGATTCGGCGTTCTCGGTCTATGGATCCAATCCAGTGGTGACTCTGGTCCTCACCCTGGTGGGGATCCGGATGATCTTCCGGCTCCTCCGCTAGCTCCCGAGCCCGAGGTCCGTTGCGAGCGAGACGGTCACCCCATCAGGGGTCGGCCGCCGGCTCGCGGCTCCCCTCAGCTCCGGCTCACCCGGCGTCGCAGCGCATTGGCAGCGCTGCCTGATGAGTAGCCAAACGAAACGCCGGCACTCACTGACCTATATCCAAAACGGAGAGCCCCGGAGTTCGCCCTCCGAGGCCCTCCTCAACGCGGCGCCGCTGTGAGGCGGCCCGCGAGAAAGGAGTGACGAGATGAACCTCGCCACCCAGAAGAACACGGTAGCCCACGACCAGGCCGCGATCGAGCCGCTCTGGTTCGGAATGGAGATCCGCACCTGCGGCGGCTGCGGCGGCAGCTACCCGACCGACGAGGGCCATTGCCCCGACTGTGGCCCCCGCAGGGCCCGCACCCGGCGCGAGCGCTACGGCACCGGCCCCGACGGTCGCGGCCCGATCGACGGCTCGACCTTCGAGCCCGTCGGCCTGCCCAGTCCCGTCATCGGCTACCTCGCCTAGTCGCGGCCAGCCCGACACCCACTCAACCGAGGAGGCCCGTCGCGGGACCTAGAGGTCTCTCGCGGCGGGTCTCCACCGACCTCGACAACGACCAGATGGAGGAGTACCGTGGAGGCCATGGACCAGGCACCGATCGACGAGCTACGGAGGATCGAGCGCGACGCCGAGGCGGCCGGCGAGGAGATCGCCTCGATCGCCGAGGAGGCACGCAAGCTCGCCAGCCAGCTCTCCGGCGAGCCCGGGGAGTTCGAGCGGGCCCAACTCGACGTCGAGGAGCTCACCGCGCGGATGGCGCGACAGCTCGAAGAGTTCATCCCGGCACCGCCAGTCGACCAGCTCTACGAGCGCACGGGCACGGCTCCCGCCGGTGCCGAGCAGTTCGCCCGCTTCGTCGAGGGCGCGAAGATCCCGGCCGACTCCCAGTAGTGGTTGGGCGAGATCGCGCCGTCGAGGTCCGCTTCGACGAGGATCTCTGGCGGCGCGAGGTCCGGCCATTCGCCCCTCCGGTCCGCGAAGTCGCCGAACGGGCTCGCATGAGGCTCGAGCGCGACGGATTGCTCGGATCTGAGATCGACCGCCACTACGACCGCACCGGACCCAAGGGGACGGTGCTCCCGCGCTGCGTCAAGGTGTACGTGCCGCTCGGTGGTCCGGCAAGTGAGCGGCCGTTCGGGATGGTGTTGCAGCTGCAGGCCGATGGCTCGCTGCTGTTCATCGCCTTCGGTCGGCGTCACCCGAGCGGCGGTCGCGAGCGCGATGTCGACGAGCGCGCCCACCGGGTGCTGCACGGACGCTTCCCCGAGCGGCCCTAGCCCCAGCCCTCACTCGCGCTCTGAACGGGGCGAGTGGTGAGCTGACCCAGAACCCGAGGACGGCTGAGGGCACCCGCCGGCCCTCCCACCGGTAACGAATTAGGCGACGAGCCGGAGCTGCCCCCGCGGGAGGTGGCTCCGGCTCACCCACCGGCGTCGCAGCGCATTGGCAGCGCTGCCTGATGAGTAGCCAAACGAAACGCCGGCACTCACCGACCCATACACATACGGAGAGCCCCGGAGTTAGAGCTCCGAGGCCCTCCTCAACGCGGCGCCGCGCACAAGGCGGCCCGCGAGAAAGGAGTGACGAGATGAACCTCGCCACCCAGAAGAACACGGTAGCCCACGACCAGGCCGCGATCGAGCCGCTCTGGTTCGGCATGGAGATCCGGACCTGTGGGGGCTGCGGCGCCCACTACACCGAAGCCGATCACCACTGCCCCGATTGCGGCCCGCGCCGGGCGCGCCCACGGTGGGAGCGCCTCATGGTTGGCCTCGACGGCGAGGCCCCGATTGACGGGTCGACCTTCGAGCCGGTCCGCCTGCCCGAGCCCCGGGTGAGGCTGATCGCCTAGCGCGGCCAGCGATCAGGACCCATCTACCGAAGAGGTCCGTCGCGGGCCCCGAGATCTCCCCGCGGCGGGCCCCTCAACCGCGCCTGCGGCCCAAGCCTTCCGAGGGAAGGCCGGCCCGCGGGCGGAGAGGAAGGACAACCATGTCCACACACACCGCATACACGACCACCAACGACGAGGTCGCCGAGCTGATGGCCGGCCACCGCAACGAGGCCCAGCGAGTCGTCAGCCTCGCCCTCGCCCAGGGTATGGATCGCCTCGAGGCGCTGCGGCTGGCAAGGGGGCCGATCATGGCCGCCTCGAGGGCGCAGCTGATCGCCCGCGCCGAGCGCGAGTGGACTCGCGTGGTGCCCCCGCGCCCTCAGCTCTAGATCTAGGGGACCCAAGCGAGAGAACGGTAAAGCCGATTGGGCTCGGCCGGCGTGGGCCCCGGGCGAGTCGCCCGGGGCCGGGAGGTGTGCCCCAGCTCCGGGTCCCCCCGGCACGCGGCGCACCAAGGATCCGTCAATCGCGTCGGGCCGGAAATGCCCGACGCCAGGTTTGAGTGCCCGCCGGCGTCGCCGCGCGGGTACCGAGGAGGTGTGCGATGAGCACAGCAACAGATGTCGACCCAAAGCGGGTCGGCGAGGAGGAGATCCCCTATGCGCTCTGGCGTGGGGCGGTGGAGACGGTCAAGGAGAGGAGGCGCTCGGGGATCAGCCCCCAGATGCTCGCCTGGGCGATCGAGACGCTCGGGCGTGAGCACCTGTGCCTGCAGGTGATGCCGGCGTCGGAGGCCTGGGTGCGGCTGGTCCGCGCCTCGGCGGTGGCAGCGGGGGACGCGAGCGGTGAGGCCTACGTGGTCTGTGCGGCGACCAGGACCGAGCGCCTCTTGCGGGAGCTCGGCTTCGCCAGCAAGCGGGAGCGCTTGCGGCGCTCGATCCATGGCGAGCTCCGCCGCCGCTCCGTCAAGGGCGAGCTCACCGCTCCCACCGAGCTGGTGCGGGCGCGGGATCTGGTCGGCCAGGGAGCGCTCTCCGAACTGGTGGAGGGCACCGACGGAATTCGCTTCGCCGCGGCAACGAGGGCTGCCGCTGCGCCCGATGCCGCGCGCAAGCGTGCATGGAAGGCGATCGGCCTCGGTGCCCCCGAGCTCCTGCGGGAGCTCGCCCAACCGGAGATGAGCCCGGAGTGGGCCCGTCAGCGGTGCCGGCGCCTGGCAGCCGAGCACAGATCGGCCTCGGGTCCGGGCACCGCAGAGATCGAGCGAGCAATCGCCACTGTCGGGGTGGCCGCGCTCCGCAGCGCCCTCCACCGCTGCGAGCGCTGGGGGAAGGTCTGCGCCGACGCTGCAGCCACCGACCCAGGCCATAGCGAGGCGTGGGCATCTCTGGCTGCATGCCGACCGCGCCAGCTCTTCGACCGGTTGCGCGGTAGCGCGCCTCCGGGACCGACGCCCGTCGTCCGGATCCGGACCGCCGCCGGCGAGCGCGAGATGCCGCTGGCTGCCGCGGGCGAGCTGCTCCACCGGGAGCTGGGACTGTGAGCCGGGCCCGATCACCCGAGCCTGGCCGGCCCGAGGGCGCTGGGGGTTTTGGGTCCCCGGTGCGACCAATGGGTGAGATGGCACCGACCCTGACCGCCCCACCGGAGTCGAGCGATTGCGAGCGGGTTCTCCGCCGGGGCCCATCGACGAGGGGCCGGAGTATCGACCGCCGCGCCCTGGCGGTGGCGATGGGGATGGTCGATCCGCTGACGATCCGCCGAGCGGGCGAGGTTGAGAGCTCGCTGGCGAGAATGTATGCGCTCAGCCCCGACCCCTCTGCTCCGCCGCAGGTCAGCTGGGGCCCCGAGGGCAGCTGCGAGCAGGAGCAGGTCAGCGTCACCGAAGCAGACGGGCGACGCACGATCACCTACCGGCTCTGCCATCAGTCCTCCGGCTCGCGCTTTGGTCGGGGTAGCTGGCTCGAGCGGGTCTCCCTGGTTGGTGGCGGTGTCGGCTGGCGCGGGGTGCCGGCGAGCGAGCCGCTCGCGGTCCTGGTCGAGGTTGACCCCATCGCGGCGCTGAGGGTCTTCCGACTCACCGCCGAGGTTGCCCTCGAGCTCTGGGGCTCATCGAAGATCACCGACCGCCACAAGGCGCTGCGGATCCGCGACTGGCTCCGTGACGGCGTCCGCCGGGATCGCATCGGCCTGCGGCGGATCCAGCTCGAGCTGGTGAGGCTGGTCTCGGGTGGGACCCCGATCAGCGACATCTGCGGGCGGGCGCGCCTGCGGCTCGATGATCCCTCCGACCGGGGGATGATGGTCCCCGGGAAGGGGGGGGAGCCCGACCGTGCCTCGACCACCTGGCTGCTGCGGCGCGCCGGGCTCCAGGACGAGGTCTGCCCGCGCACCGGCAAGGTCCGCATCTCGCGCACCGCAAGCTATGAGATGGGGGTGCGGCTCGCCCGTGCGGCCGACATCGACCCGAGGGAGCTCGGGCTGTGAGGCGGCCGGCGGAGATCGATCCCCTCGTCGCCGAGCGGGTCCGGACCAAGCTGGTGAAGTTGCCCGCCGAACGGCTCGGCTGCTTCAGGGGCGGCGACGGCCTCCTCCACACCGTCTGCGCCTCGCTCGGGCGCAGGCGGCTCGTCTACGACCTGCCCGAGGTCGGCCCGGCGCTGCTTCTGGCCGTGGTGGCGACCGATGGAGCCGACCCCGAGGACGCCCGCTCGGTCGAGCTGCTGGCCTCCGACTACGAGGTCGAGCTCTGCTGGAGGGCGCTCGGGGCCGGGGAGCGCTTGGCGAGGCCGGTGCAGGCCGATGACATCTTCGAGGTCGAGGTTGCCTGCGGGCTGGTTGGCCGGAAGCGGAGGAGCAGTGGCGCACCTCGCGCTACGGCTGCGCTCAGCTGAGCGCGCCGATGGTGAGTGGGGCCCCGGCGCCCAGATGGAGCTCTATGCGGAGGCGATCCACTCGGGCTCGCGGGGCCTGGTCGAGCTGATCGGCGCTCACCGGGCCCCGGATGGATCGCTGCGGATGCTCTCCCGCCACGACCCCTCGCGGTATCTCCTAGCCGGCGATCGCAGGGCGCTCCGGGCGGGCGGAGGGAAGCTCGCCGCCTCCGGCGCCGAGGTCTTCATCACTCCGGCGACCCTGGGGGTGGCCAAGCCGGGGAACTCCTCGGTCATCGAGGCGAGCGTCGTCTGGGTTGACCTCGATACCCCCGAGGGGGTCGAGCGCCTGCGGGCGTTCCCCCACCCGCCACACCTTGTGGTTTGGTCGGGGGGTGGCGGCGCCCACGCCTATTGGCGTCTTGCCGACCCGGTTGGGGGAGCCGAGGTCGAGGCGGCCAACCGCAAGCTTGCGGCCGCGCTGGGTGGGGACAGGCAGTCGACCAACCGCGGCCGGATCATGCGTCTACCGGGCACCCACAACCAAAAGCCCGGGGCGGGGGAGTGCGCGGTTGCCGCCTGTGATCTGGCGCTCAGTCGCTACCGCCTTGACCAGCTCTGCTCCGGGCTCAGCGATCCGCGCTCGCGGAACCGATCACCGGAACGCCCCCGTCCTCCGGTCGGGGGCGCCCTCGGGAGCGAGCTCGACCTGGTCCCGCCGCCGGCCTACTTCGCCGCACTCCTCGGCGAGGGGGTCTCCGAGCGGGGCGAGCTGATCTCGTGTCCGAGCGCAACCCACACCGACCGCCGACCCTCCTGCATGGTCTATCCGGATCCGGGAGCCGGCTGGAGCTGTTTCAGCTGCGGCGCGGCCGGCAATGCGCCCGACCTGGTCAGCGCGATCGGCGGCGGCCCCACGGGCGCGGCGCTGCGGGGCGGAGCCTTCTTGGAGGCCCGCCGGGAGGCCGAGCGCGCGCTCGGCCTCACCACCAACACCGACCACATCAGGAGGTGGCGCGATGAAGCGCAACCTGAATACACGTAGAGACGAGGCACGGCTGGCCGCCTTGACGATCGCCGTCATCTCAGCAGCCGGGATAGCCGGAGGCTGTGAGGGCGCGAGGGACCTTGACGCCGAGCTCACTCCAGGAGCCGAGACGACTGCCGCCAGGGCACGCGTCGTCGGTACGATCGATGGTGACACCGTGATCGTTCGCCGGCGCGGAGCGATCGAGACCGTGCGGCTAGTGGGCATCGACGCGCCCGAGAGCGTCCATCCCGACCGTTCGGTCGAGTGTGGCGGCGATGCGGCCTCCGGCGCCCTCGCCCGTAAGCTCCCCGAGGGCGCAAGGGTGCGCCTGCTCCGCGACCCCAACCGGGCCCCAAGCGACCGCTATGGCCGCAGCCTCCGCTACCTCGAGCGCGGCAAGGGCGACATCGGCGAGGCGATGGTCCGGGCCGGCAACGCCGCCCCCTATGCCTATCGCGGCCGCCCCTACGGCCGCCAGGAAAGCTATGAGGTGGCAGCCGAGGAGGCGCAGCGGGCTGGCGACGGCGTCTGGGGCCGCTGCGGTGGCGACTTCCACCTGCCGGAGGAGGGCTAGTGGCATACCGACTGCGGGCGCCGCTGCCGGTCGATCTGGCGGCGGCGCTCGGCTACCACGGCGAGGGGCGCTTCTGCGCCTTCTTCTGGCTCGGAGGCGAGGGACTCTGCTGTCTTTGCAGCGAGGGTGTCCGCTTTCCGGCGGAGGCCCACGGGGCCTGGGAGCTCCTGCAAGACCATCCACTTACGTCTGAGATCGGATGGGCCCGACTCGGCGACCGCCACCGCACCGCGGAGCTCTGGCTGGTCCCGTCGCTCTGGGAGGGGGCGATGTATCTGGCGGCGCCGGCCGAGACCGCCGCGCTGCTGAGCTCGGAGCCGTCGGAGTTCCGGGCGCTGATCGCGACCGGCCAGATCGACTCGCTCGACGCGGCGATGAGGCTCGACGAGGAGGCCTGGGGGCCGGACGGCCGGCGCTGGAGGGCCGAGGCCGAGGTCCGGCTGCGAGCGGATCTCCACCTGGGATTGGCGACTGGGAGCCGCCGAGAGGGCGGGGAGCAATGATGGCCGCCCCAGAGACATCGCTGGCTCCCAAGCCAACCTCCGGCTTGGCCACATCCGAGGTAGTCGCGGGGCCACCCGCCTACCTCGAAGCGCTCGATCCCGACCAACGCCGCGCCGTCTGTGCTGCGGCGGGACCGGTAAGGGTCCTCGCCGCGGCGGGCTCGGGGAAGACCCGGATGCTCACCCACCGGGTCGCCCACCAGCATCTGAGCTGGGGGTATTTGCCCGAGCGGGTGCTGGCGGTCTCCTTCACCAACAAGACCGTCGATGAGCTCGGGGAGAGGCTGCGGGCCCTCGTCGGCCACGAGGCGGCTGGGAGGGTGGTGGTCTGCACCTTCCACGCCGCCGCCTGGAGGCTCTGCGTGCGGCCGCACCTGCGCCGGATCGGCCGCGAGGTCCGGACGATCTACTCCGCTGAGCAGTCGCTCGGAGCGTTGCGTCGCGCGATCGCTGCCTCGGCTCCCTCGGGATGGAGGCCGCCAGTTGCACAGGCGGAGATCGGCAGGGCGAAGGCGAGGGGTCTCGCTCCCTCCGACGTCGATCCGGCCCTGGCTGAGATCTGGCGTCGCTACCGCACCGAGCTGCGGAACTCAGCCTCGATCGACTTCGAGGACCTGATCGTGGCCGCGGTCCATGTGCTCGAGCGCGAGTCCGCGGTCAGGCGTCAGATGCAGGCGAGCTTCGACGCGCTCTTGGTCGACGAGTTCCAGGATGCCTCACCGATGCAGGCTCGCCTGTGTGAGCTCTTGGCCGGATCGCACCGGAACATGACCGTGGTCGGTGATCCCGACCAGGCGATCTACCGCTTCCGCGGCGGCGATGCGGAGGCATTGGTCGCCTTCGAGGCGAGGCAGCCAGGCGCCGTCTCCCACTCGCTCGAGCGCAACTACCGCTCCCGCGAGCCGATAGTGGTCTGCGCCGATCGCCTGATGGCGGCAGACCCCGCAGCTAGCGGTCGCCGGCTCAGGGCGGTCCGGCGGGGAGGCCCCGAGCCGAGCTTCCGGCTCCATCCCGACCCCGGTTCTGAGGCGACGGGGGTTTTGGAGTGGATCCGGGCCGCAGTGAGCGCGGGGGCGGCCCCTGCCGAGATCGCGGTCTTCTCCCGCGGGCGCTACTACCTCGCCGAGGTCGAGGCCGAGCTGACAGCGGCCGGGATCCCCTACCGGATGTTGGGCGGGGTCCCGATCACAGCCCACGCCGAGTGTCGGGATGTGATCGCTCACCTGCAGCTGGTGGCGAACCCCCGCCATATCGACGCGCTCCTGCGAGCGGCCGAGCGGACGGCTGGGATCGGGTCGAGGGGGGTAGAGCAACTGCTCGCCCGGGCGAGCGAGCTTGGCATCGCTCCGCTGGATCTCGCCGGCCAGCCTGAGGCGGAGGCCCTGCTCGGCCCCCAGCGCGCCGCTGCGGCGAGAGCGCTTGCGGCACGGGTCTCACGGATCGGAGCCTGCGCCGACTCCCAAGGGCTCGGAGCCGCCGTGGCCGCGGCGGTGCACGAGTCCGGGTGGGGCGAGGAGCTCGAAGCTGCAACGGGTGCCCCAGACCCCGACCTTCGCGAGGAACTCGAGCGGCGATCGGAGCGCCTGGCGGCACTCGAGCGTGCGGCCGAAGCATCGGGGGGACCGCTCGAGGACTTCCTCGGCCACCTACTGCTCGGCTCGGGCGAGGAGGACCCCGACGCGGAGGAGGCCAGGATCACCCTCGGTACGATCCACGCCGCCAAGGGCCTCGAGTTTCCGAGGGTCGCGCTGGTGGGGATGGCGGAGGGGGAGTTGCCGCATTACCGGGCGATCTCCGAGGGGACTGAGGCGGCGATCTCGGAGGAGAGGCGGGTCGCCTACGTCGCGATCACCCGAGCAATGGATGAGCTCCGGTGCAGCGCGGCGGCGCGCAACCGCCGGGGCTTTGCCTGTGAGCGCTCGAGGTTCATCGCCGAGACAGGGATCTCCACCGTCGGGGCGAGCTGAGCGTCTCGCGGAGACCGAGACCGGCGCCGGGGGCAATGAGCCCACGAGCCGAGGGGGCGCGAGTCGGGAGTCCTCCCGAGCTCGCCGCCGGAGTCAACCCACTAACCGCGGGGGGTGCCGTGGGCCCGAGCTATCCGCTCGGGCCACCCTGGCGCCCTCCCCCACAACCGGAAGGAGGGCTCAGATGAGCCCAGAGAACACCACCAAACAAAACGGTGCGGAGGCCGTCTTCGGCTTCAGCCCGGAGGAGGTAGCCCTGATCGAGGGCACGCTCCTGAAGCCGCGGACGAGAAAGCCCTACCCGGAGGAGGTCAAGCTCTTCTGCAAGCGGTGTGAGGCGTCCAACCTCGACCCGTTCAAGGGTGAGATCTACGCCGTCTTCCTCCACGAGCGCCGCGCCGGCGATGTGGTGATGTCGGTGCGTACCTCGATCGACGGCCTCCGGCTGATCGCCGAGCGCACCGGCCACTACGCCGGCCAGGAGGACGTGCTCCATTGCGGGGAGGACGGCCGCTGGGCCGACCTCTGGCCGCACCGGACCCCGCCCCTCGCCTCGAAGGCACGGGTGCTGAAGCTGATGCAGACCGGCCAGATCGTGGTCACCTCGGCGGTCGCCCGCTTCGGCGATTACGCCGAGCGCTTCGACGACGGCAACCTCAAGGGGCTCTGGCGGCAGATGCCGCCGGTGATGGGTGGCAAGGTCGCCGAGGCTCTGGCGCTGCGGAAGGCCTTCCCCGGTGAGTCCTCCGGTATCTACACCGACGATGAGCTCGCCCATCACTCAAACGGCGAGTCCGAGGTCGGGGACGAGGGATCCGCGGCGAGTGGTCTTGGCCCAAACGTTGTCGATTTCGCCAGCCGGCGGAGCGAAGGCACCGCGACCACCGAACCCCCGGCTACCCGGATCGAGCCAGGCTCGCCGGCGAGCGCCGCCATGGTTGCCGAGACCCGGGGCCCGGCCGCCGATCCCGGCGGCGCACCCCCACACCCTGAGGTCCGCGCGCGGCTCGGGGCGGCGGTCGAGGGATCCGGTCTCACCGTCGAGACTGCCAAGGAGCTCTGCCGCTTCTTCTATGGCACCTCGATCTCCGACCGGCTCTCGACCGAGCAGGTCGGAGACCTCGCCGGACGCCTCGAGGCGATCGGCGCAGCGTCAGTGGGTGAGGCGACGCTGAAGGGGCAGCTGACCAAGGCCGGGGCCCGGGAGGACCGTAACCAGGCGCGGGCGACGATCGACCGCTGGATCCTCCGGCGCGCGAGCGAGGCGGGGGAGGCGTCTTGACCGCCGCCACCCAGGCCAAGCCGTCTGTGGCTGCGCGGGAGCTCTGTGAGCTCGGGGTCGAGATGGTCGGATCCGGCGCCCTCGCGGTCCCGCTCGAGTTGCCGGTGCGCTCGCTCTCGGCGGGCTCGATCGCCCGCTTCGAGCGCTGCCAGAGCCAGTGGCAGGCCCACTACCTGCTCGGACGCAGGGATCCCCCGAACCTGAAGATGGCGGCGGGCTCTGCGATCGGCAACACCCTGGCGGCGCTCTTTGCCGCCCGGATCGCCGGCGAGGGGGAGATCAGCCCCGTCGATGCCGATGACCGGCTCGCGGCGGAGTGGGAGTTCGAGGCTGGGGCGTGTGCCGGGGTAGAGGCGGGAGAGGTGGACGAGGTCGGCGAGGGCCTGCGGGCACCGCTGCGCGCCTACCTCGAGCAGGTGGCACCCGAGATCCGGCCCGCCGCGGTCGAACGCGAGGTTCGCTTCGGATTTTCCGGGGCGAGCTGGTCGGTGGTCGGCTACCTCGATCTCGAGACCGAGGCGGGGGAGTGCATCGACTACAAGTGCTCGACCAAGCACCTCGCCCCGGCGCGGGCGCTGACCGACATCCAGCCGACCACCTACCTGCTGGCAAAGACGCTCGAGGGGGCCGAGGCACCGAGCTTCGCCTACCACTCGCTGCGCCGCGGGCGGGTCCGGGATGAATCGGATCGGATCAGGCGCGTCCCAGCCGAGCGCACCACCACCCAGATCGAGGGGATGGGGCTGAGGATCGCCTCGGTCGCCCGGCAGATCGCCAGAGCGGCGACCACCGATGAGTGGGCCTACTCCACCCAGGGCTGGTGGTGTGGGGAGGGGATGTGTGCGAATTGGGAGCGGTGCCCGGCCGGCGGCCTCGTCTCCGGGCCCGATCCCAGCGCCTAGTAGCGCCCGGCGAGGAGGCGAGCTTGGGCCAGGTTGGCGAATTCAGCTCAACCGGTGCTCACAGTTCAGTGGGGCGGTCGACCGACCGCCGGAGCAAGGAAAACAACCCAAGGAGGAACAGCAGATGTCAAATCTCAACACCGTTGCCATCACCGGCAACCTCACCCACGACCCCGAGCTGCGAACGACGGGCTCGGGCAGCTCGGTCTGCGAGCTCCGAGTAGCCGTCAACCGGCGCGAGAAGGTCGATGGCGAGTGGAGCGAGCGGGCCAACTACCTGACCGTGGTGGTCTGGGGCAGGGCGGCCGAGGTCTGCGCCACCCACCTACACAAGGGCCGAGGGGTGGCCGTTCAGGGTCACCTGCGCTGGGAGGAGTGGTCCGACCGTGAGGGCCAGCGCCGCCAGAGCGTCCGGATCGTCGCCGACCCCTCCGGCGTCGAGTTCCTGGGTGCTTCGGGGGCCCCCACCGGTGAGGCCAAGGAGGTCTCAGCCAGCGGCACCCAGGCGCCCAGTCACCCGGAGGGGACGAGCTCGGAGGTCTCCCACGCCAATGGCTCGGGGCAGGCACCGGATCAGAGCCCCGAGAGGCTCCCGTTCTGAGGGCCCGGAGGTGTGTGCGGCCGGGAGATCTCGCGGTCTCCCGGCCGCCGGCGCCGGAGCGCCGGAGAGTGCCCACCGGGCCGAGTGGCCGGCGACGCCCCTCGCCGGCGTGGAGCAGAGGGCCGAGCGGCCCTGCGGCTCGGAGAAGTCTCCAATCCAACCGAAGGAGAGAACATGCGTGAACACCAATGCGCGCCGAGGTTGAACCCGCGGCGTGCCACCCGAGCGCCGAGCATCTGCGAGCGGATCGCCGCGCTCGATGAGGAGGAGCTCGGAATCCTCCAGCTGAGCGCCGCCCGAGCAGTCGGGGTTGCCGCGAACCCGAAGGCGACCGGCGCGATGGAAATCCTCGCCGATATCTCACTCGCCGCCCGCAGCGAGTTGCGCCGTCGCCAAGGCCGTGCCGGGAGGCTGAGCTGATGGCGTCGAGGCGACATCGGCCGCTGCGAGCAGCCGCGCCAGGCACCTGGATCACCCGTCGGAGCCGGGCGGCCACGACCACCTGCTCGACCCCGGGATGTGGGTCAGAGCGGGAGGGGACATCCCGGTTTTGCCCGAGCTGCGGCGCCCGGCTCGCGATGGTGCGGGCGGAGCTCAGCTCGGAGTCTGGGGGCGGCAGGCGCCGAGCCGCCTGGGAGCGCCGCGGCACCCGCGGCCTCGGCGGCGGAGGCCGACGATGAGTCGGCCGATCGAAGCCAGCACCCCTCGCGGCTCAGGCTCGCTACCGGAGGCGACCACGCGGCCGCCATCGGGGGCTGCCGGCGCGGCGCGGCACTACCTGAGAGATGCCGGTCTGCCAACGACGGGCGCGGTGGCGCCGGTCAGAATCGGCGTCTCGGTGGAGGGCCCGCCCTCGCCGGGCGCCGGGCCCACCGAGAGGTTGCTGGAGGAGTCGGTGAGGCTCACAGTGGAGTGTGATCCCATCTTCATCGCCCGGATGACGGCGCTCGGTGCCGCCAGGAGGGGGACCCGGAGCTTCACCCTCGCCCCGACGGCCCAGGCGATCGAAGGGCTCGCCGACCTGGTCTCAGCTGAGCTCCTCTGCGCTCGCAGGAGCTTCGAGCGCGGCCACGTCAAAGCCGCCGTCCGCACCTCCCACCTCCGACGGGAGATCACCGAGAGTCCATCGGTGGGCGTCAACCCGAGGCTGCGGGAGCTCATCTCCGACCGGGTCCGCTGTGAGCGGCCAACGGGGCTCGGGCGGATCTGCCAGGTCCT
>JBPCOO010000105.1:0-15003 GCA_051000155.1 Solirubrobacterales bacterium
CGATCGTTGCCGCCTCCCCCGCGAATCACGTCGCGGCCGTCCTTGCCGGCGAGGCGGTCGTTGGCGCCGCCGCCGCGGATCGAATCGCCGCCGCTGCCGCCACGGATTCCGTCGCGGTCGGGGCCACCCCGGATGTCGTCGATCCCGCCACCGCCGTCGATCGCGTCGCGGCCCTTGGAGCCGGCTATCTTGTCGGCGCCGGCGCCGCACCTGAGGCAATCGTCGCCGGCGCGGCCGAGCAGGGTGTCGTTGCCGCCGCGCCCGCGGAAGCCGTCGGAACCGGAGTCGCCGACCAGCCGGTCGGACTTGCCGGTACCGCGCACCGGATCACCGCAACTACCGGTATCGCCGCCGGGGCCACCGTCGCCTCCACCGGAGCCGCCGCCCCCTCCGCCCACGCCCGGGGCCGGCCCCTCGTCGGCCAGCCGGACGATCCCGTCGAGCACGCCGATGTACATCGAGCCGTCGGGGCCAACCGTCAGGGGCGCGTAGTTGTTGTTGTAGCCGAGACCGGAGCCCGAGAGGCGCTGGTAGACGGTCTCGCCGCTACGGAAGTCGATCGCGGTCAGATACCAGGGGTCGGTGACCTCGGGCTTTTTGGCGTAGACGTAGACGAGCCCGTTGGCGAGCGAGAGCTTCGGCACCACGGTGGGGCTATTGACATCGCTCTCCCAGACGATCGAGCAGCCGTTGGGACTCTGGTCGAGGTCGATTCGGGCGATCCCCGGCGCGGTGGTGCCGCCGCCCTGGGTGGTCTGCGGGCCCTCGTAGCCGAAGTTGTTCTCAACCACGATCGAGGTCTCGGTGACGATCAGGGAGTTGTCGGTGGCGCTCTGTCCTTCGGGGAAGACGGGCTGGCTGCACACCTGGCGCTCGCCCGAGACGCCCTTGCGCCGCTTGTAGACGATCACACTCATCGGATCGGTGTTGTCGTTGATCGCGACGAACTCGCTCCCCATCAGGCTCGGCGTCGTTCCCGAGCCGTCGTCGACCTGGCCGGGCTTCATCTCGCCGTTATTGGGATAGACCTCACGCCAGCTCTGGGTCGGCTCCCCGTCGGAGCCGACGTCGAAGCGGTACATGGCGCGGTCGGTAACGACGTAGACGCCGCCAGTCTCATCCAGGGCGAAGGAGTTGGTGATCCCCTCACCGGTCTCGAGCGGATGCAGGCTGCCGTCGGCGGGATCAACGAAGCCGACCACTCCCGAGCGGGCGGCAAACCAGATGTTCCCGGAGAAGTCGGGAAGCGCGGAGACGATCACGTCGCCCTCGGCGAGAACCGGGTTGAGGTCGTAGTCATCCACCTGCTTGAACTGGGGCCCGGAGTCGGTCTCGACCGTCTCGACCACGAACACATGGCGGTCGGTGGTGGGGATCACCGCCCGATCCTGGTGGTCGAGATAGAAGTAGCCGCCCCCACCGAATTCGGTGAAGGGATTACCCCCGCCGGCCTCCCGCGGCGGCAGCGGCATCAGGGCGAGGACGTCCAGGGTGACGGGATCCATCAGCTCCAACCGCGGCGCCGCCAGCCCGACGCAGACGGTGATCAGCCTCCCCTTGCTGTCGAAGGTGTGGGAGGCGCACTCGGCGCGCTGGCCGTTGCTGGCCTTCTCCATCTCGCCGCCGAGCGGTCCGATCCACTCGTTGACGTCGGTGGCGTAGGCGTCGACGTGAAGGTTGCTGCGGCCGTTGGAGGCCATGAACGGGTGCTCAGGTACCGGGCGGACGCCGGTGATCGGCCGCGGGGTCGCGCGCTCACCGATGAACTCGGGGGAGGTGGTTCCCATGTCATCTGGGATCGGCACCGCCGGTCCGAGCTGGGCGGCCGCCGGAGCCGCGCACGCAAGCGCTGCTGCCAAGCCCACCAAGATCGCCAAGATCGCTTTCCTAGACATCGTGTCCTCCCTATCCCGACTACACGGCTGATCCTAGTCACAGGAGCGCCGGAGCGTGGCGGTCGCGCCGGCTCCCAACTCCAGCCACTCAGCCCGGCGAGTCGAGGCCGAGCGCGCAGTCGGTGGGGACGTCGGGGTCGATCTGCACCGGCGGGCTGTTAGGGCCGTAGGCGGTCGACTCCCAGAGCGTGATCCGACGACGGCGGGAGACCTGTTCGAGATCGTCGAACGGTGCCGCCTTCTTCGCCCCGACGGTGATCACGTAGCGGATCCCCTCGGGGGCCTCCCCGCCGGCGGGCCCCTCCTCCGGCGCTGCTTCGACGCAGATCGGCCGCGCCCCGCGGAGCTCCCAGCCGTAGTAGGCGTCGCCGTGGCGATCGGCGATCTGTCCGGGCGGGGCGAGCATCAGGGTCGGCTCACCGACCAGCCGGTCGCGCAGCTTGCCGATCCCCGCGGAGTAGCGCTCGGGGCCCACCGGCGCGTTGGCGAGCGCCAGACCGCTCGAGAGCATCGCCGCGCCGCAGAAAGCGATCGCCAGGGCGGGGCGCCAGAGGCTGCGGGCGTCGGTGGTGGCCTTCGGCTTGAGGAATCCGGGATCCAGCAGCTCGCGGGCCGCCAGTAGCGCCGCAAGTGGAGCGACCATCTGGAGCGCCTTCGCGGTCGCATACGGGGTGCTGATCGCGCGCGCCGCCGCCCAGATCGCGATCGCCGCGACGAGCGCCGAGACCAGCGCGGTCTCCTCGCGAGCGAGCGCCCCGCGGATGCCGAAGCCCAGCGCGACCGCGCCGAGCAGCGCACCCAGATAGAAGGCGACCGCGGGGATCGCGCCGTTGCCGGGCTCGACCCGAAAGTCGCCGGTCGGCCAGATCCCGAGCGCCTCCAGCGGGTTGATGTCCCCGAAGAGGTTGCCAAGGTCGTCGTCGAATAGGTCGAGGCCCTCGGCGGGAGTGCCGACTGGGTTCGTGGTCTGCGTCGGGGGGTCGTCGGCGGCGCCGCTCCCTCCGGCGCCGGGTTCGCGGTCGCGAACGCCCTCGGTCCCCCGGCTGAGCGGCCGCGGCTCCCGGTCGGTGGCGTCGGCGACCGTGCTGGCGTTGCCGCCGAAGTTGGCGAGGCGGTCGACCTCCGGCGCGATCAGGACCGCGAGCACCGCGACGGCGACCGCGACCGGCAGCAGCGCTCCCCGCACCGACGCGCCTCGCCCGCCCCGGAGGCGAACCAGCTCGATCGCCCCCCAGATGCTCGCCGTCCCGACCAGCCAGGCGATTCCCGGACCGCTGTAGGCATAGAGCGCTCCCGCTCCCAACATCGCGCCGGGAAGGGCCGCCGGCGCTCCCGACCCCGCCTCCCCCTTGCGGAGCTGATCGAGCCAGATCGCGAAGCCCATGATGAAGATCGCGAGGTAGAGCTCCTTGAACGATCCCTGGGCGAGGTAGGAGGCGACCAGGTAGGGGACCGCGGCCACCAGCGCCGCAACCGTCGCGCGCCAGCCACCGAGCGTCCGGGTGAGCGCGAACGCGGTCAGCGCTCCCAGCACCGGCACCGCGATCGTGGTTCCGGTGAAGGCCGGAACGAGGTCGCCCCCCAGCGGCTCGGCGGCGGCCACCGCGAGCGAGTGCGGGCCGACCGGGTAGCCCTGGGCGATCAGCGGTGGCGCCGGGCCGAGCGGCTGGGAGATCCACTCGGCCGCGAACAGGTGCTGGGACATGTCGACGTTGAAGCCGGTCCCGAGGATGCCGAAGTGGCCCTCGACGATGAACGGCACCGAGACGACGGCGAGGGTGAGGGCGGCGGCGGGAAGCGCCTCGAGCAGGCGGCCACGGTCGGCGGCAGCGGCGGTCGCGAAGAGGTAGGTAGTTGCGCCCAGCGCCAGGGCGAGCAAGACGACTCCGGCGGTGAGCCCCTCCCCCGGGAGCTGTGCCAGCGGCCAGGCGAGGGTGGTCACGGCGGCGAGGCCGATCGCGGCGGCGATCCAGCTCCACTCGCGAGCGCCCGACAACCGCAGGATCGCCGCCCCTATAGGCACGGCGACGGCTATCAGCAGCAGGGCGGAGGCGTAGGTCCCGAGCACGCGGGCGAGGATAGATCAGCGTTCGGGCCCGACCGACCGGGGCGGTCGCCCCCGGCTGCGGGAATGCCGGGCGCCGCAAACCCCGGTAGCTCGCGGGCGCCGCGGGGCCCGCCGGGACGAGCGCGCTGGGCGCGGGGCGGTTAGCCCCCGGCGACGGGTGAGTTGGCGGGATGCGCCTTCGCCCACTCGATGATCTCCCGGGTCCCCTGGATGAACTCGTCGGAGTCGGTGACCAGGGCGGGAACCTCGTCGTTGCCGCCGCTCCGCTCACGCACCTCCTGACGCCCGGAAGAGTTGTTGAGGGCGTCGGGCAGCTTGGTCCAACCGCGGGCGTGGACGATCTCGGGGTCATAGCCGGCCTCGGCGAGGGCCTCGTGAGCGATCCCGCATGGATGCTCGTGCAGGGGCATGGTCTTGGATGTCCAGCAGACGTAGAGCTTCATCGCCGAGACGCTACAGACCGCTGCCCCGATGCGTTTCCAATCGGCGACGAAGGGGAACTGGGAGTCGGGAGCACCCCGAGGCCCGAAGGAGGCAGCAATGGCCGACGACCACGGCAACCAGATCAAAGACGACGAGCAGTATGAAGCCCTGCGCGACCAGGGTGCGAGCAAGGAGAAGGCGGCCCGCATCGCCAACACCGACCGCGAGGAGGCTGGCAAGAAGGGGGGCAGCCACCCCCCGTATGAGGAATGGACCGTCGACGAGCTCCAAGACCGCGCCGCCGAGCTCGACATCGACGGCCGCTCGAACATGGACAAGGACGAGCTGATCTCAGCCTTGCGGGATCGGTGAGGCGGGCAAGCGCGGCCGCCAGCGGAACCGGGCTACGCCCGCGTCTGCTCCCACGCTTTCTCGAGCAGCGAAACCATCAGCTCGGCCGGCTGAGCGCCTGGGCAGCCAAGCTGCCGGTCGAAGGCGAAGAACGGAACGGCGGTGATACCGAGGACGGTTGCTTCTTCCTGCTCGGCTTCCACCTCGGCAGCAAACTCGCGCGAACCTAAGACCTCCTCGACCCGATCGGATGCCAAGCCGACCTCCGCGGCAAGCCTGGTCAGGGTGTCGTGGTCGCTCATCAACTCGCCCTCGCACAGGTACGCCCGCATCAGCCGCTCCTTCATCGGCTCTTGGAGCTTCTGCGTCGCCGCCAGTCCGACGATCCGGTGAGCGTCGTGGGTGTTGCCGGGACGGATCAGGTCGAAGCGGAACTCGAGCCCCTCGGCTGCCGCGGTTTCCGTCATCTGATCGAGCATCTGCTGTGCCGCCTCGGGAGAGCGACCGTACTTGCTCGCCAGCAGCTCGCGGTAGGAGCCCGTGCGCTCGACCGGAGCCCCGGGATCGAGCTGGAAGGCCCGGAAGGTGACCTCGACCTCATCGCGACGACTGAACTGATCGAGCGCCCGCTCGAACCGGCGTTTGCCCACATAGCACCACGGGCAGGCGATGTCGGACCAGATCTCAGCTCGCATCGGCACATCTTGGCACCGCACCGACGTGGAGATCCTGATCGCACTTCTCGTCGTTCCGGCCCTGTTCGGCTTCGGCGGCTACCTCTACGCGACTTTTCGTCCCCGCCGGCGTCGGGGGAGCCCACAGGACCCGCCCGGCCGCGGCGATACGAGCACGCAATCCAACCAACCTGCGCACAGGACCACTCCGCGCACCGCTGCTAACTTTCCCGTCCCCGGGCGTTTAGCTCAGTTGGGAGAGCGCCAGCTCGACAAGCTGGAGGTCACTGGTTCGAGCCCAGTAACGCCCATCGTCCGCCCATTTCCACACTGGTTTTGCAGCCGCTCGGACCAGGAATGACGCGTGCCATCCCGCCAGCTAATGGACTTCGCCCGTACCTACTCTTCTACCGGGACTTCCGCAGCGACTCACAGCCCAGCAGCGAGGCGCTTCTCCTCGACCGCCGCCGGTCGCTCCTCGTCTCGCGTTGCAGTGCCCCGCTAGCTCGCCGTCGCCCTGCGCCGCAGGACGTACCCCACTGCCAGGAGCCCGGCACCGAGGATCGCGAGGCCACCCAGACCAAGGCCGGTGAAGGGGAGACTGCCGGAGCCGGTGGCCTGCGAGCTCTCGACGGTGGCGGTCATGAAGGAGTCGTTCGCATCGATCTCGTCCTGATCGTCGTCGTCGGATCCTCCGCCGCCGCCGTTCCCGTCGTCGTCCGCGTCGCCACCACCTCCCCCGCTACCTCCCCCGCTACCTCCGCCGCCGGACCCATCGCTCTGGGCGGCCTCGACGTAGATCGGGCTGGAGAGGACCTCAATCGTCGTTCCCCGCTGGAGCTGGAGGCCGTAGCGGCCCGGCGCCGATCCGGAGAACTCGTATGTGAAGTCGTCGTTGCTGACCGGGACGGTCTCCACCGGGTTGCCGTCCTTGAGCACCACCAGCTGGTAGGCGCCGGTGGAGGGATCGGCGGCCGGTCCGGCTCCCAGCACGCGGGCGGTGAAGTCGACCGGCCCGCCCTCGAGCGTGTCACCCATGATCGCCCGCGGCCCCTCCCCTCCCCGCGCGCTCCCGCTCAGCCGCACGTCGGGAGCCTCGTTGCCGGTGATCTTGACGTAGGTGTGGCCGGCCTCGACCCCGGCCTGAATCCCCGCGGTCGAGAGCTCCTCGGCCAACACCATCGTAGTGGCGGTCCCGATAGGAGCCTGGGTGACCGGGTTGGGGGTGCGCCCGGCGTTGTGGGAGTCGCTGGAGCCCACGGCCGCGATCTTGTGTCCCGCAGCGAGTGCCTCCTCCCAGAACTCGATCCCCGTCACCGTGAACGGGTTCGGTCCCGGCTGGGCGGGAGCGTCGAGGCTGGCGGGTCCGGTTGCGATCTCGATCGCATCGACCTTGGAGTAGTCGGTCTGGGCGCCCGAGTAGTCCCACGGACAGCCGCGGCAGAGGCCGGCGGGAAACGGCGGCGAGGGAAAGATCGTCGGGTGGTTTATCTGGCCGAAGCCCCCGGCTTCCTCGATCCGGTCGAAGACCTTCCGCGGCGGCCGACGGCCCCGCAGCTGCACCAGATCCCCGCTCGGCTGCCGCTCGAGCAGCGGACCGGAACGGTAGTCGAGCTTGGCGGTGTTGCCATGGCTGTTGAGGTGGCCCTCATAGGTGATCATCTCCGCGCTGCGGATGATCAGCTTGTCAGGGTAGTCGCCCTGAAAGCGGCCGACCTCGTCCCACGAGCTACCGGAGACATAGTCGGAGAGGGTGATGAAATCCAGGCCGGCCTCCCCCTCGGTGAGCGGTCCGAAGGCGTAGTCAAAGACCTCCCTCATCGGCGCATCTCCGAGCGCGGAATGCTCGCCGTGGACGTGCATGTCGCCCGCGTACCAGCCGCGGTCGCTGCGAGCGGGGCTGGAGTCGTAGGGAGCCGGTGCGTAGGGGTCGGCGGCGAAGGCGGGATCGTCGCTGAGCTCGATCTCCACCCGGTAGGCGACCTTGCCATCGATGTCGGTCGGCTGGGCGACGATCGAGGCGAGCCCCAGCTCGACCGCCCACTGGCCCGCGGAGATCGGTCCGGGCAGGAAGGCGCGTGTGGTCCGACCGGGGACCTGGTCCTTGGGATCGGCGTCGTATTCCGCCGCGCTGGTGAAGCCCTGGGGGGAGAGGATCACGTCGGGGTGGCTGGAGCCTCCCCAGCCGCGAAACTCCGCCGGACCCCAAGGCTCAGAGGCGTCCTGACGGGGCTCGTAGAGGCCGAGGTCGAGGGTGTGGTCCTCGACCTGGGTGGTGGGGGTCTCGGGCTCGTCGAAGCAGTAGCGGATCCGGAGCGAGGTCGTCCCCGCCGGAACCTCGAAGGGGAGGAAGACATAGCTGCCCTCGAGCTCCTCGTCGAGGGCGCCGTTGATCACCTGGTCGGGGCTGAAGGGGTCGCCGTCGCCGTCGCAGCTGGCCGGCGCTGCGACCTTGCTCGGCCCGTCGGGGGCAGCGAGCGGCGCCCGCGGCGATGGATCGCCCCCGTGTCCCTGGGCCGCATCCGCAGCCGGGAGCATCGCTGCCAGTGCCAACCCCGCTAGGGCAAGTGCACGCGTCTTCACCCCGGCCACACTAGCAACGGGAAAGGGGCGCGAGCGGCAGTTGGATACTCCGCTACTACCCACGAAAGCGCTCCTCCTCCCGGCGCTCATGCTTGGACAACTCTGCCATCACCCCATATGTCCGGCACCCCGGGAAATGTTACTCGGGGAGCCGGGTCCCGAGCGCTGCTCCGCTCAGGAACCGCCATTCCCCTTCGCGCCGCGTGGGTCAGTGAGAGTGCGGGGCGTACTCAGTCAGTCTGGCTCCGAAGGTTGCCGAGGCATTCCCTTGACGCTCCACCACGGGGCGGGTATTGCTGCGAGCAGCGCGAGTAGCAGCACCGCGAACGCGATGAGGAAGAGCAGATCCACCACCACCGGAGCCCCCACTCCCTGAATCGCGACCGCAGAGGCGAACCAGATGATCGGGACGATCTGCACCGCCGTGGCGATGGCAACGGTTGCGGCCAAACGCCTCGCCAGCTCCCGCTGCTCACGACGAGCCACATGCGCGGCAACCAAGGCCAACGGCACCGCTCCGACGAACAGCAAGGCGTAGGTGGCAAAGTCCACCGCGGCGCCAGGGTCCGCCTCGGTGCTACCGCGGACGGTTGCGGGGACGAAGAAGCAGAGCAGGTACAGCGTTGCGGCGGCTGCCAGCGACTTCCAAGGTCGACGGTCGAGGACCTTCATCGCCAGCACCAGGGCCTGTGCCGTCCCAGACAGATGCCATCCACGCCCACGCGAGAAAGGTTAGAGGCACCGAGCAGCCGCAAAGCGCTTGCGCCCACTCACGGCGTCTCCTCGATCGACTCCACCACCCCACGTTCCTCCACCACGGTCGAGCCCAGCAGCTTGGTATCGGGCTCGAAGCCGGATGTCCTCCCGGGGCCGAGTCCGCGGACGGTCTCGGTTGCGGCCAGGCCCTCGGACGTCTCGGGGTCGAAGTAGAAGGTCGCGGTCTCCCCCACCTCGCCATCAAAGCTGATGGATGCCGCTGTCGCCGGTCGGCCTTCGGGGTCTTCCACCTCCGGCTGCAGCTCGACTCCCCCGACCCCGGCCAGAACCTCGTAGGCCGCGGAGCGGAGCTCGGGATCCATCGCCGGCTCCAGCAGGAGAACGGCCCCTCCAGTGAAGACCGCATAGTCCTTGGCCCTCGGATCGTCTTCCTCGCCACCCAGCGCGAACCTGAGGGCATCGGGCTCCCCCGGCAGCAACCCGATGGGGGTCCCGATGCGACCGACCACCCGCTCGCGGAACAGGTCTCCCGCGGTCAGCTCGCGATCGGTGTCGGGAGGGAGATGCCCCTGCTCGAGCTTGCGCAGCCTGGACGGCGTCAGGGTCCGTTCGGCGACCCGGCGATCCCGCGGAGAGGACCACACCGGCTCGAGGTAGGTGACCCGTTCGCGGCCGGAGCCGTCCTCGCGGACCCAGAGCTCCTCGATCCTCGGATACAGCAGGGAGTAAGGCCCGCCTTCGGGCGAGCCCATGGTCGCGGTGCTCCTGCCCTCCGTTCGCTGGTAGACGACGCCCTCGACCGGCGACCGTCCGGCGGCGATGGTCCCGGCTTCAAGCAGTGCGCTATCGGGGTCAACCTGACCGCTCGGCTGCAGGACCACCACCAGCAGCGCCGCGATTCCGGCAGCGAGCACTGCCACTACCCCGGCGGCCAGTCGACCTCCGCCACTCCCCTCGGGGACGGACTCGGGTCTACGACTCAGATCGGGAGGCGTGAGCACGGGCACCGGGGCCCCTGCTTCGGGGTCTCCGCCGGCTCGCTTGAACCGGGTGAGCAGATCGTCGTTCATCGCGCCTCCTTCGATCTCGTCGCAATCAAGTTGTCATCGGACCGCGGCGAAACCCGGGCGTCATCCGTCGCGGCTCGACGAACGGCTCCAGCAGGCCCGACCCGGTCCCCCAACTGATGTGGAAGCGCGGGACCGAGTTGCCGTGGCCGGTGGCGTGGTGGCCGCCGCGCTCGGCCCAGCCCGGCGAGGGCATGATCTTCACTCCCTGACCCGTCAGCCAGCTCCGCTTCTCGCCGGCCGCCCACTCGACGTAGGTGCGGGCCCACTTCCGCGGCCAGTGGTCCTCGTCACGGTCGAAGCCGGCGCTCCCGATCCAATCCTGCCAGGCCAGCTCGAAGGAGTCGCGTACCCGCGCCCGGCACTGCTCGGGGGAGTCGACGAGGAAGAGGCCGCCGAGCGACCAGAAGGCCTGACCGCCGAGCGAGGCCTCTGGCTCCTGGTCGATGACGAGCACGCGCTTGCCGGCGTCGGCTAGCTCCGCCGTCGCGACCAGGCCGGCCAGGCCCGCGCCGATGACGATCGCATCGGCGTTGAGCGCGCCGTTTCCTTCGGGATCGCTTGTCGTTCCGGCTCCCATCGCCAGGCGGGACTCTCTGCGAGCTCTCAGATCACCTCGATCTCGCAGCTCGGACCGGGTGCCGACGCCAGCCTCCGGTCGCGGGTCAGCAAGGGGACCTCCAGGGCCTCGGCCAGCCCGACGTACATCGCGTCCCAGCCTCGAACCGTGTCCCGCAGCTCCCATGCCCTTGCAAGAAGCGGTCGGTGATCCACCCTCTCCCCGGGCCAGTCGCGCAGATCCTTCACAGCCTGGCTGGAGGCCGTGGCGTCGACGCGTCCCGCCAGATGCTCGCGCCTGATCACTCCGAACACTTCGACGTCGACTATGTGCGGAGCCGTCTGGTCGGGATCCTCGCTCAGGCGCGCCCCGATCTCACCTCCCCCGGGTCCACCGAGGAGCAGCTCACATAGGCACGAGGCGTCAACCACCAGCATCCGGCCAGGGACCTCGCTGATCGTCGAGCGCCACCCTTACCTCAGCGCGCCCCACCGACGAGGACCGGCGGACCGAGCAGGCGACCCAGGCCTCGATCGAGGGCGTCGATGCGATCCTAGCCGCCTCGCTCCTGAGGAGCTCGGGGACGCTCCGACCGGTCTCGGCGGCTCGGCGCCTCAACCCGGCATAGACCTCGTCATCGACGTCGCGAATCTGGATCGTCTTAGGCATAGTTGCACCCTAACATGCGCGCGTGCATGAGCTTGGCGAGTGAGCAAGGCGCGAACGGGGCAGTGGAGGAGCAGCCCCGTACCTCCCCCCACCAAAGGAGTCCAGATGGAGTACCGCGGCCTCGGACGCACCGGAATGATGGTCAGTCCCCTGTGCCTGGGAACGATGATGTTCGGCAAATGGGGCAACGAAGACCACGACGACTCGGTCCGGATCATCCACGCGGCGCTCGACGGGGGGATCAACTTCATCGACACCGCCGACGTCTACTCACGTGGCGAGTCGGAGGAGATCGTCGGCAAGGCGCTCGCCGACGGCCGCCGCGACCAGGTCATCCTGGCGAGCAAGGTCCACGGGAAGATGGGAGACGATCCCAACCAAAAGGGCAACTCCCGGCGCTGGATCACGATGGAGGTGGAGAACAGCCTTCGGCGTCTCGACACGGACTGGATCGACCTCTACCAGATTCACCGCCCCGATCCTCACATCGAAATCGCCGAGACCCTGGGAGTGCTGACGGACCTCCAGCGGGCAGGGAAGATCCGCGCCTTCGGCTGCTCGACCTTCCCGGCCGAGCAGATCGTCGAGGCGCAGTGGTGCTCGCAGCGCCGAGGATTGGACCGCTTCGTCACCGAGCAGCCCCCCTACTCGATCTTCGCTCGTGGGATCGAGGGCGACGTCCTCCCCACCACCGAGAGATATGAGATGGGTGTGCTTCCCTGGAGCCCCCTGGCCGGGGGCTGGCTCGCCGGCAAGTACCGTCGCGAGGGCGGGGAGGACTCGCCCGGAAGCAGCGTGCGCTCGGAGATGATGTCGGAGCGCTTCGACACCTCCAATCCAAGAAACGAGGCGAAGCTGGACGCGGTCGAAGCGCTGATCGCGCTCGCCGATGAGGCGGAGATGTCGTTGATCCACCTCGCCCTCGGCTTCACCCTGGTCCATCCGGCGATCACCGCCCCGATTATCGGACCGCGGACGATGGGGCACCTCGAGAGCCAGCTCGGCGCGGCCGAGGTCATCCTCAGCGACGAGATCCTCGACCGGATCGACGAGATCGTCCCGCCGGGGACCGACCTCGACCCCGACTTCGACAACACCCCGGCCGCGCTTGAAGACAGCTCGCTGCGACGACGGGGACGCTGATCCCGACGCCGAGTCGCCGCCGGCGTCCGCGGCAGGCCTACCCCTCCCCCAGCTCCGCCGGCATCGCTCGCGGACCGTCCGGGTAGTACCAGGCTAGATCCTCCTCGCTCATCTCGAGCGTGTTGGCGAGTTCGGGCGGCGCGCCGAAGATCAACCAGAGCGCGTCCTCGGCGGTGTCATTGAAGACCTGGCGCACCGACGAAGCCTCGACCCGGAGGACGTCCATCGCTCCCAGCCCCAACACCTCGTCGTCGACGCGGATACTGCCCGCTCCCTCCAAGAGCACGTAGATCTCCTCCTGGGTGCGGTGACGGTGCTTGGTCGAGGCCTGTCCCGGCCGTAGGCGCCAGAGGCGCGCGGCCAGGCTCTCCGCCCCGAGCTGCTTGCCCAGGTCGGTGTTCAGCACCTTCATCTGGTTGGACTCGCGCCAGTGCTGCTCGCTTGCCCTGATCACCCGGTGGCTCATCTCACTCTCAGCTCTCGTTCGCCTCGGCCATATTCTCCCTCACCGAGGATAGGAACGCCGCCGCGATCGCTCCCAGGCCGATGCTTGCGGTGAGCCACTCGGGGACCTCGGTGCCGATTCCCACCAGGAGCACTACGCCCAGCGCTCCGATCGCCCAGTGGGCGCCGTGTTCGAGGTATGCGTACTGCTGCAGCGTCTCCCTGCGAACCAGATATACCGTAAGTGAGCGCACGTAGAGCGCGCCGACTCCCAGGCCGAGGGCGATGACGACGACGTCGGTGGTGATCGCGAAGGCGCCGAGGACGCCGTCGAGGGAGAAGGAGGCGTCGAGCATCTCCAGGTAGGCGAACCCGGCCAGCCCCGCGGTCCCGGTGGCCTTGCCGCTGGTGTTCTCCATCACCCCCATCGCCGAAGAAAGGCCGTGCATGAAGACGAAGGCGATCACCCCGATCGCGCCCGAGAGCAGGATGTCGCGCTCGGATCCTCCGACGATCTGGGAGGTTGCGACCACCGCAATCAGCGTGATCGCCACCGGCAGAGCGGTGACCGTCCCCGCACGCGCCAGCAGCGGCTCAATCCCCGGCAGCCAATGAACCTCCCGGTCCCGGTCGATCAGGTACTCCAGCGCCACCATCAGCAGGAAGGCCCCACCGAAGCCGCCGATGATCGGCTTCGCCATCTCCACCCGCTTGGCGTACTGCTCCTGGTCGTTGAGCGCCAGGTCGATGACCTCGCTGAACCCGAGCTTGCTGGCCACCGCGACGATCGCGATCGGAAAGAAGATCCGCATGCCGACGACGGCGATCAGGATGCCAATCGTGAGGAAGACCGTCTGCCAGGTGCGTGACATCCCACGGAGGACGGTGGCGTTGACGACGGCGTTGTCGAAGGAGATCGAGATCTCGAGCGCGATCAGCACCGCCACCAGGGCCAGGGCGGCGACGCCCCCGTAGAAGACCGCCACCACCAGGGCGACGATCGTGGTCAGGATCGACCACTTGAAGAACCAGAGCGTCTGCATAGGGATGCCGCCGGGCTGCGGTGCGAGCCCTAGGCCCGAGCCGGCACTCCTGCGAGCTCCTCCAGTAGCTCCGACACCCGCCCCGAGGCCTCCACCGGACTCATATGTCCGGACCGGGGAATCTCGACCAGCTCGATCAAATCCGGAAGCTCCTCGGCCATCTCGCGGGCGTGCACGGGTGGGGTGAAACGATCGCACTCGCCCGAGACCACCAGAGTCGGCACCTTCAAGCTGTCCAGCGACTCGCGCAGGTCGATCCGGGTGAGGGTGCCGCCGACGGCGCCGCGGACGTCATCGGGACAGCTCAGGACCAACCGCTCGCAGAAGGCAACCTCGCCCGGGGTCGCGTCAGGGCCGAGGGCTACGTGGCGGACGATCCGGTGGCTCAGCGCGGTCGAGATCGCCGGCAACGGCGCGCTCACCTTCATGAACAGCTCACCGCTGAAGCGCTGGATCTGAGCGAAGCGGTCGGGCATTCCCTCAACCACCAGGGACTCGCTGATCAGATCGCCGACGCCGGTGTTGATGAGGACCGCCGCGGAGAGTCTCTCGTCCACCTGCTCGGGATGGTCGCCGGCCCACGCAACTATCGCCATCGCCCCGAGCGAGTGACCGGCGACCAGCACCCTCTCCCCTTCGGGCACGCACGCCTCCAGCACGGCCTCGAGGTCCTCGCCGAAGGTCTCGATCGTGTAATCGCGCTCCGCCGAGCGGTCGCTCTCGCCGTGCCCGCGCAGGTCGAAGGCCACCACCCTCCGTTGCCCCTGCAGCGCCTGGATCTGGAGCGTCCAGAACTCCTTGGCGCAGGTCCAGCCATGGATCAACACGACGGTGGGCGCGTCCTCGGGTCCCCAGGCTCCTACCGAGAGCGCGGTGCCATCGGCGGCGCGGACCGTCTCCCGGCGCCCGCCGAGGTCTCGCTTGAGTGACTCCCAGCGGGGATCGGAGCGGATTCGCCTTGAGTCGCTTCGCTGGGCGGCGGTCCATCCCGCGGCGGCTCCAACCGCGGCGCCCGCGAAGCCGCGCGCGATCTTGGCCTGAAGGGACGCCATCGGCTCCGATCCTACGGTCGCCGGCGGCGAGCGGCGGTATTCGATTGACCCCGCCGGCCCCGAGGCCTCAGACGACGAAGATCAATATTAGGATGATGACTACGAGCAGCGTGCCGATACCGATGTACATATGGACTCCTTCCTTGGAGTTGGTTGGTTACAGATAGCTACCCCACGGGCCCGCATCGAAACAACCGCAACGCTCGCTATGGACGCTTGTCCGTCACGCCCTTGGCGATCTCCCCGAGCTTGCCGGCGGCGTCGATCACGCTGGAGGGCACGATCCACATCTTCGACGCCTCGCCGTCAGCCACG
>JBPCOO010000145.1:0-2680 GCA_051000155.1 Solirubrobacterales bacterium
CCGCGACCCCGTGGGCGACCCGGAACGGCAGGCGGAGGGTCCGCACCAGCCAGTCGGCGAGATCGGTCGCGGTGACGTGGCCGACCCCGGCCGCCGCCCGGAGCCGCTCGCGGTCGAAGCGCAGCGAGCCGATCATCGCGGCCATCGCGGCCGTGCACAGCGCGAAGCTGTCGGCGGCGTCGAACAGCGGCTCCTTGTCCTCCTGCATGTCCTTGCCATAGGCGAGCGGCAGGCCCTTGAGGACGACCAGCAGCGCGTTCAGGGAGCCGATGACGCGGCCGCACTTGCCGCGGACCAGCTCGGCCGCATCCGGGTTCCGCTTCTGCGGCATGATCGAGCTGCCGCTCGTGAACGCCTCGGCGATGGCGACGAAGGCGAACTGCGGGGTCGACCAGAGGATCAGCTCCTCGGCGAGACGCGAGAGGTGGACCGCGCCGATCGCGGCGGCGGCGAGGAAGTCGAGAGCGAAGTCGCGGTCCGAGACCGCGTCCAGAGAGTTCGCCATCGGGCGCTCGAAGCCGAGCGCGGCCGCGGTCATCTCGCGGTCGATCGGGAAGCTCGTGCCGGCGAGGGCGGCGGCGCCGAGCGGGCTCTCGTTGAGCCGCCGCCGGGCGTCCCGGAACCGGCTCCGGTCGCGCCCGACCATCTCGACATAGGCGAGCAGGTGGTGGCCGAGGGTCACCGGCTGCGCCGCCTGGAGATGGGTGAACCCGGGCATGATCGCGTCGACGTGGCGTTCCGCCTGCTCGATCAGGGCGCGTTGCAGGTCGAGGAGCAGCCCGTCCGTCCGGTCGATCGCGTCGCGCACCCAGAGCCGGAGGTCGGTCGCCCCCTGATCGTTGCGCGAGCGGGCCGTGTGCAGGCGCCGTCCCGTCTCGCCGCCCCGCTCGGTGAGGCGGGCCTCGATGTTGAGGTGGATGTCCTCGAGCCGGCTCGAGAAGGCGAACTCCCCGGCCTCGATCTCGCCTCGGATCCGCTCCAGGCCGGCGACGACGTCGTCCCGCTCCGTCTCGCTCAGCAGGCCGACCGCTGCCAGCATGCGCGCATGGGCGATCGAGCCCGCGACATCGTGAGCGTAGAGCCGCTTGTCGAAGCCGATCGACGCATTTATCTGCTCCATGAGAGGCGCCGGGTCGGACGTGAAATGAGCGCCCCACAGGCCGCGCGCGCCGAGCGACGCGCCGCTCCGCGCGGCGCCAACATCGGGGGTCGCGCCGCTACGCGTGGCGCCCATCTGTGGCGTCGCGCCGCTACGCGCGGCGCTCACGGACCGGCTCCGCCTGGAGAATGGATCAGAGATGACACGTCGACGCTGGCTCCTCGGGCTCCTAGGGCTCCTCGCCACGCTGATGATGACGCCCCCGGCCTTCGCTTTCAACTTCGTACCGGCCGAGCGCCCGGCAGCGCCGGAGATCAGCTTCCTCGACGGCGACGGCGAGGAGGTGACCCTAGCCGACTTCTCGGGACGGATCGTGGTGCTGAACCTTTGGGCGACGTGGTGCGCGCCCTGCCGGCGCGAGATGCCGTCGCTCGAGAACCTCGCGGCCTCGTTCGCCGACGAGGACCTCGCCGTCGTGGCGCTGTCCCAGGACCGGGGCGATGCGCGGGACAAGATCGACGCCTTCTACGAGGAGGTCGGGGTGGACGGCCTCGAGGTCTATCGCGATCCCGAGGCCCGGACCGCGCGCGACCTGCGCGCCCCCGGCCTGCCCACGACCATCATCTTCGACCGTTCCGGGCGAGAGGTCGGTCGCGTCCTCGGCGATGCGGAATGGGACGGCGAGGAGGCGCTCGAGCTGCTCCGGCTCCTGGTCGAAGAGTGAGCGCGAGCGGGGCGCGCCGCTCTTGACCCCGATGCGCCCGAACGCACATCCTGCCCGACGCTCAACCGTCGGGTGGCGACAATGAAAAAAAGCAACCTCGGGCTCATCGGAGCCGGCCTGCTCGCGGTTCTCACTCTCGCTTCCCCACCCGTCCCGGCGATGGAGTCGGCGGAGGACTGCCTCGCCCGCGCAATCTACTTCGAAGCCAGGGACGATGGTCCCGCCGGGATGGAAGCGGTCGCGTCGGTGGTGATCAACCGGGTGAAGCACAGCGAGTTCCCGGACGAGATCTGCGCGGTGGTGAAGGAGGGGGGCGAACAGCCGCCCTGCCAGTTCTCCTGGTGGTGCGACGGCAAGAGCGACCAGCCGGAGAACGCCGAAGCCTGGGCCGAGGCGGTCGAGATCGCCAGGCGCTGGGTGTCGTCACCGCCGGCCGACCCGACCGGCGACGCGCTCTACTTCCACCAGGCCGGGGCCGAGGCGCCGTTCCATGAGGACCGGGAGCTGGTCGCGGAGGTCGGCTCGCACCTCTTCTACCGGTAGAGCGACGTCTGCTAGGGAGGCATTCGGAGGTTCCCGCCTCGGCGGATCAGGCCGCCGCGGTCTCGGGGAGGTCGGGGATCCGGCCCTCCTCGACCCCGTGGCAGGCGTGGAGATGGCCGCTGCCGGGGAAGGGCTGGAGCGCCGGCACCTCGCGCGCGCAGCGCTCGTTGGCGAACGGGCAGCGGGGGTGGAAGGCGCAGCCCTCCGGCGGATCGAGGGGCGAGGGCAGCTCGCCCTTGACCGCGAGGCGCTTCGACCGCTTGCGCGGGTCGGTGGACGGGCTGCTCGCCTGGAGGGCGCGGGTGTAGGGATGG
>JBPCOO010000151.1:0-3697 GCA_051000155.1 Solirubrobacterales bacterium
CGACCGCGCCGACCAGTCGCTCCCCCTGAAGCTCCCAGGAGATGTGGTAGAAGCCCTTGCCCTCCTCGCCGAGCATGTTCTCCGCCGGGACGCGGACGTCCTCGAACGCCAGCTCGGTGGTGTCGGAGGCGTGCATCCCCATCTTCTCCAGGGTGCGGGAGACGGCGAAGCCTTCGACGTTGTCGCCGTTTTGGTCCTTGAGGTCGACCACGAAAAGGGTGATCCCGTCGTGGCGCGCCTCCGGGTTGGTCTTGGTCACCAGGACGATGAAGTCGGCGCGGGTGCCGTTGGTAATGAAGATCTTCGAGCCGTTGATCACGTACTCATCACCGTCGCGGACGGCGGTGGTGCGGATCCCGGCGACATCGGAGCCCGCGCCCGGCTCGGTGATTCCGAGGCAGCCGATCTTCTTCCCTTTGATCCCCGGCTCCAGGTAGCGCTTCTTCAGGTCCTCGGTACCGAGCATCTCGATCGGCGGCAGGACCATGTCTGTGTGGACCGCCAACCCCATGTTGAGCCCGCCCGAGTTGGAGTAGGAGAGGGCCTCGGCGCGGACCAGCGAGTAGTAGTAGTCGCCACCCTGGCCTCCGTATTCCTCGGGGAAGCAGAGCCCGACGAAGCCCAGCTCCGCCATCCGGTGGAGGACCGAGTCCGGCCAGTAGGTCTTCTCCCACTCGGCCGCGTGGGGGGCGACCTCCTTCTTCACCCATGACTCCATCGACTCGCGCAGGTCCTCGTGCTCGTCAGTGAAGATCAGGTGTTTGCGCTTGGCGCCGTAGTCGGGCTTTACGATCTTCTCATCGACGGGGGTCGGGACTGGGGCGGCGGTGGTGGACAAAGCGGGGCTCCTTTCGAGGTGGACAAAGTAGACAGTAGCACTTACTACTTCATACACTGAAGAAATTGGCAGATCCGGTGCAAGCGCTCGCGACACTTGGACGACTCGTCTCCGGTGAGCTAGGTTCGTCGCACTCGGACCTCGGGGGGCTGAGCGTCGTCGGTCGACCAGGCAGAGGGTGAGGGCCAACCCAACTCGATGAGAGTGCTCGATTCAGAGAAGGTGGAGCAGGAAATCCCGGCGGGACCGCGCGCGCCCGGAGCGGTGCAGTCGCTGCGCTGGTTTCGTGATCCGGTCAAGTCGATGCGCTGGTCCGCGTCGCCGAGGCCTTCGTCGCGGAGGAGGACACTGCCCAAAGCTGAGCAGTGATTCTCTTGTGGGGGGCAGTCCTCGGCTGGGTCAGCGACCGGTCCACCGCGGAGGACGCTTCTCCTTGAAGGCTCGTGATCCCTCCCGCGCGTCCACGGAGTCCCAGATGGGGCCGACTATCTCGCCCTGCTCGCCCCGGGCCTCCTCCGAGGTCCAGTCGAGGGTTTCGTTGAGGACGCGCTTGGAGGCTCCGAGGGCCAGTGGGGCATTGGCCGCGATCGGCTCGGCCAACTCGACGGCTCCTTCCAAAGCCCCGCCAGGAGGGCTGACCCGGTTGATCAGACCCAACTCCAGCGCCCGCCCAGCCGAGATCGCCTCGCCGGTCAAGGCCAGCTCGGAGGCGACCGCGAGCGGGATCCGGTGGGGTAGCTTCATCAGGCCGCCTGCCGAGGCGCAGGTGCCCCGCTTGACCTCGTTAATCCCAAGCTCGACGTCGCTTGCAGCAACGACCAGATCGCAGATCAGCATCAACTCGAAGCCCCCCGCCAGCGCGGCACCCAACGCCGAACCACTTCGAAAGATCAGCAGCGGTCGGGCGCGAATGACTATATGAAGTGACCATCGTACGGTAGGCTCTCATAGATGCGGATCATGGCAATCTCCAAATTTAAGACGAACTGCCTGGCGGCGGTGGAGGAGGTGCGTACCAGCGGCGAGTCGATCCTGTTGACTAAGCGCGGCGAGGCGGTCGCCGAGGTGGTCCCGGCGTCGCGCGACTCCGCCGGGAAGCGTCAGCTGGGGACTCTCGCCGGCACGATTGAGTTGCCCGACGATCTAATCAGCCCGGTCGACAAACCCGAGGAGTGGGAAGCGCTGCGGGATTGAAGCTCCTGCTCGATACCCACGTCTGGCTCTGGGCGGTTCAAAATCCGAGCCAGCTCGGTCGCGAAGCGGCCCGGCTGCTCGCCGATACCGACAATTCGCTTTGGCTCTCGCCGATCAGTGCGTGGGAAGCGCACCTACTGGTCGAGAAGGGTCGACTCGTCGAAGGCGCGCGAGACTCGGCGGCATGGGTGCGGTGGGCGCTGAAGGAGATGCCGCTGCGAGATGCGCCCCTGAGTCGAGAGGTAGCGATCATGAGTCGAGCGATCACGACCAGGACTGCAGACCCGGCGGACCGGTTCATCGCGGCGTCGGCAGCGGTCCATGAGCTGGCCCTGTTGACTGCTGACCGTAAGCTCCTGAAGCTTCGCGGTTGCGAAACCATCGACGCGCGACGCTAGCCCTCACCGAGCCTGACCCCCCCCAACCCCCGCCAAGCCCGCCCTCCCAGCATCGTCAGCACCGCGGGGACGAGGAGGCCGCGGACGAGGGTCGCGTCAAGTAGGACCGCGATCGAGACCGCCACCGCGAATTCCTTGACGATTACCAGGTCGCTGAAGGCGAAGGCGCCGACGGCGACGGCGAAGATGACCGCGGCCGAGGTGATCAGCCGACCGGTGCGGGCGAGGCCCTCGGCGATCGCCGCCCCGGGGTCGAGGCCACCGCGCCGGGCTTCGGCAATTCGCGAGAACAGGAAGATGCCGTAGTCGGTCGAGAGGCCGAAGACGACGGCAAAGGCGAGGATCGGCACCGAGATGTCGATCCCGGTCTGCCTGCCGGCCCCGAGCAGCTCGGCGGTGGCGTCGGTCTCAAATAGGAAGACCATCAGCCCGTAGGCGGCGAACACCGTCAGCGCGTTCAGCAGAATCGCGACCAGCGGCAGCACCACCGAGCGGACCGTCAAGAACACGAGCAGGAGGTTGGTGGCGACGATCAGCGCCACAACCGCGATCGCATGCGCCTCGATGCTCTGCTGCTGATCAGCCAGCTCGGCGGCGCGCCCGCCGATCAGGGTCCCCTCGGGCCACGGAGCCGCCCGCACCTCGGCCACCAGCTCCTGCCCCTCTTCGGAGAGCGGGTCGACGGTCGCCGCCACCACCGACAGCGCGCGCTGAGGATCGAGCGGCGCGGGCTCAGTGACCTCGACCACATCCGGTAGGCCCAGGACCCGCGCCCGCGCCTTCTCGGTGCCGGCGCCGTCGACCGGGATCACCACCGATAGGCGCGTTGCCGGTAGCTGCGGAAAGCGCTCGGTCGCGGCATCGGCCACCTGGCGAGCGCTTTCGCCGGCCGGGAGCGAGCCGGCGTCCGGCGTGGTCAGCCTGCCGCCGAGCCCCGGGAGCCCGATCGCCACCATCGCCGTGAGCGTCACCGCCGCCACCGGCAGCGGGTGGCGCCCGATCCGCGCCGCCAGGCCGCGCCAGAAGTCGGACCCGCCGCCGAGCGGCTCCGGCGGTGGATCGTCTCCATCGGAGCTACCGGCGAACCCGGGGTCCACTCGTGCGCCGAGCAGCGCAAGCAGAGCGGGGAGGACGACCAGTGCCGCCCCTCCCGAGAGCAGGGCGACGAGGCCCCCGGCCACCCCGGTGGAGCGGAGGAACTGATTGGGGAAGATGACCAGCGCCGCGAGCGCCGCTGCCACCGTCAGGGCGCTGAAGGCCACGGTCC
>JBPCOO010000251.1:0-10300 GCA_051000155.1 Solirubrobacterales bacterium
TCCCGAAGCTCTACCGGCACCAGATCGCGGCGCAAACGGTCTGAGGGGGGCCGGCGCGAGCCCGCGCCGGCTTGCCGCTCCGGGCACTCTCCTTCGCTGCCCTTTTCGCGACAGGCTCACGCGAAAGTGACAGGCAGCCACCCGAGGTCGGAATGTTCCCAGCATCGAGTGGGATCCCGCACACAACGGTTAGTGAGCCGAGGCAGCGTTGGTACGGGCTCAGGTTCGGTGAACCGCAAAGAGGAGCGCGGAGCTGCTAACGGCTGAGTATCCGGGCACTCAAAGCCCGGAGCCGCCGGAAGCGCGAGGGCCGCACCGACTCCCCTTGCCGCGCGGTCTCCATCGTTGGCGGCTGTTTGCGCAGCGGCAACTCGAGAAGATCGCCAGCGGCAAGCGCTGCGTAGCGGTGGTCTCGATTGCACCAGCGGCAGCCCTCCTTGGTCGACACTGGACGGCGGCGTAGCTCCCTGGTCAACGGGTAGTAGACCCGGTGGGCGAGTTCGGCACCGGGGCCAAAGAGGCCGGTGAAGGCGAACAGGAAGTCGGTGGTTGCGAGTGACACCGAAATCGAGTTCAGCGTGATCACGCTCGGGTCCTCGACCTCCTCGTCGGCCGCCTGGCCGTCCCCTACGTAGTTCTGTGCGGCCCGTTCGTCGGCCGACTCTTGCTCGCGCTTGAGCAGATCGGGTGGGATCACGCCGGCACAGCTCAGGCATCCGCCCTGGAACAGCAGCGGCCGGTTCATGACGTGGACCTGCTCGATTATTCCGGTGGCCGGGTCGGTCGTCACCTTGGCCCCGACCTGGAAGCCCGGAATCAAGAACTGATGGACGACGGCATTGAAGGCGTAGCGAGCCAAGATCGTGTCCGTGGCGAGGAATGCGGCGTCGGCGTCGGCGATCAAGCGGGCCGTTTCCGCATAGGTGACATCGCCATCGGTTGTCTCGACCACGATTCCGGGATCGATGCGCGCCACCATCTTCTTGAGAACCTCGACCTTCGGTCGGCGCTCGTCCGCATCCGCCGGAACCGAACCGACGATCCGGGACAGGTTCGACTCGCTGACCTGGTCGAAGTCGATGACCCGGATGCGGCCGACGCCGAGATGCGCGAGCGACTGCACGATCAACGACCCGCCGCCGCCGGCGCCCACCACGCAGACGGCGAGGCGCCGGAGAATCGCCTGACCCTCCCCGCCGAAGAGCAGGGCTTGGCGGTCGAAACGCTCCTCGATGGCGCCGACCTTGACCGGCCGAGGGCGCAGGTCGCGGATGTGCCGCCCGATCACCCGCAGCGACTCGATTCGCACCGGCTCCTCGCCCGGCACCCAGACCTCCGCGGCCGCGCTTGCCTCGCCGAGAACTAGGCCGGTGACCGGCCGGCCGAGAGTCATGTCGATCATTGCCGGATGGGCCCGGGCGTGACTGTCGAGATCGTCTGGGCTGAAGCCGACGCTGCGGTCGGAGCGCGGATGACTGTGCGCCCAGATCAGGCAGAGGCCCTCCTCGGCACACTTGCGGGTTGACCGGGCAATTGCCTTCGCGCGGATCGCTCGGTAGGCGCCGCGCTCGCTGGGGACGAAATCTTCGTCTCGAACCGAGACGACGCGCCGTACGAGTAGCCGGTTTCGGATGGCACCGCGATGAAGCCCGGCGTAGAGGAACGCGGCGTGCTCGTCGCGGTCCGCGCGGAAGAGGTGCCGGTGCAGCTCGTCGTAGTCCCGCTCGGTGATGCTGATCTGCCAATTCAACACGGGCTCCTCAGCCAACGGATGACAGCCTGGAAGCGCATTCCGAGATCCTCTCCGGGCAGCAGCTTGGTCTGGCCGTTCTTCTTGAGCGAGATTTGCGTGCGACTCTCGCCGTCTATCTGCGTCGCCGGCTGGATCGGGCCGAACTGTCCTCCCTGGGTGCGGGCCAGACCCGCTGCGGTGAAGAAGGGGTAGGGCTCGGTTTCAGGGAAAGTCGGCTGCAGCTTGACGCGCAGGTCGATCTCCGAGCGGTTCCAGCCGCTGCCGACGCCCACGCTGTGGAGGATCACCCAGACGTGGCCGTCGGTCAGCGCCTCGGCGGTGACCCGAAGCTCGGGGAAGGCCCGCTTGATGTCATCAACAGCGTCGGCGATCGGCTTCTGCATGCTTCAGGAGGGGTCGAGAGTCGGCGTGGCGCTGAAGGCCATGCGCTTATGCACCTTGACCGACTCGTCGTTTTCGATCTCGATCTCCTGATCTCCCTTGATCAGAAAGAGCTGGAACTCGGCGTCGACCCCGGCCTTCTCCTTGATCTCAGCCCCGGTGGTCTCCTTTGGGACCTCAACCGGTCGGTTGTTCACTGTGATCTCGACCAGCTTGTCCTGACCCTTGTGGTCGTCCTCGACCTTCTCTGCTGTCGTCTGCTCCATTTGGGATGCTCCTTTCGTCGGTTGCGCCAGTAAGGCGCTGTTGTTAGAGTCGAACTAGAAGTATTGCAGTCCTGACGTTCAATTGCAAGAATCAAATCAAAGGAGGAGTACATATGCCAGCTCGCGCTCCCGACCGAAAGCTCTTTGACAGCGACGCCTTCTATGCCGCCCTCGACGGCGCCCGACGCGATCGGGATCTCCGCTGGAAGGACGTCGCTGCCGAGGCCGAGATAAGCGCGTCGACCCTCACCCGGATGGCCCAGGGCCGCCGACCGGACGTCAACAGCCTCGCCGCGCTGTGCCAGTGGGCAGACCTCGATGCCAACGACTACATGCGTCGAAGCGAAACTCTGGAGGGCGACTCGCCGAAGGACGAAAAGAACTCAGATTTCCTCGCGATGACCTCGACCTATCTCCGCAGTGACCGTAACCTGACGACGGAGGGCGCCAAGGCGCTAGACACGATGATCAAGACCGCCTATGAGCAGTTCAGAAAGCCGAAGTGATGCACTATGGGCTACTGGCACGGCTTTAAGGCGCACGCAAACCGAGTTGCTGCTGAGGTTCGTGAAGAGCTGGGCCTGGAGCCCCTCGATCCGCTCGACCCCTTCGCCCTCGCCGAGCACCTGGCCATTCCAGCGGCGCCGCTCTCGTCGCTTAGGACAACGATTCCCGACGCCGTTCACTACCTCGCCAGCGTGGATACCGGTGCCTTCTCGGCCGTGACCCTCTTCGACGGCCCCCGGCGCAGAATCGTCTACAACGACGCACACTCTCGCGGCCGGCAGCACAGTGACATCGCCCACGAATGCGCCCACGGACTGCTGCTCCATCCTCCGCGCCTAGCGTTCGACAGCGCTGGCTGTCGGGACTGGAACGCGGACGAGGAGGACGAGGCCAACTGGCTGAGCGCCGCGCTCTTGATCACCGAGCAGGCCGCGCTCCACATCGTCCGCCGCGAGATGGACGTCAATCAGGCGGCTCACTACTACGGTGTAAGCCGACAGCTGCTGCGCTGGCGGATCAATGCGACCGGTGCCGTCAAGCGGGTCGGCCGCGGTCGGGCGGCTTCCCGCCGGTAGATCGCCGGAGGGTTAGCGACTGAGGGGTGCCTCTGCCTGCGTCGCGGATGCACCGGACGCGAGCAATCTCAGACTCGAACTCGCAGGACTAGGCTCGCTGCCGAGCCTTCGCCGGGACGATCACTCCTCGGTTGAAGACCGCTTCGAGTCGGACGGCTAGATCGGGGCGCGTCGCAGGAGGCCGCTTCTGCTCCTCGCGGAGGCTGTTGCACAAACCACCGCTCCGTCCGGCACGTTTAAGACGATTCCGGACATGCCCCAGAACTTCCTCGACTGCGATCGAGACCAGCCGATGCTCCTGCCGCCCGATCTCCGCGAGTGGCTACCCGAAGACCACCTTGCCTGGTTCGTGATCGAGGCCGTTGGCGAACTCGACCTCGAGCCCTTCTACTCCTCCTACCGCTCCGACGGTCACGGCCGCGCCGCCCACGAGCCCGAGATGATGGTCGCGCTGTTCACCTACGCCTACGCGATCGGCGAGCGCTCCTCGCGCAAGATCGAGACCCGCTGCACCGAGGACATCGCCTTCCGGGTGATCTGCGCCAACCGGGTGCCCGACCACGTCACGATCGCCCGCTTCCGCGCTCGCCACCAGAACGCCCTCGGAGAGCTCTTCGGCCAGATCCTCGGCCTCTGCACCCAGGCGGGGATCGTCGATGCCAAGGTGCTCGCGGTCGACGGCTCCAAGTTTGAGGCCTCGGCCCCAAACCACGCCACCCGTGATTACCGGGCGATCGCGGAGGAGATCATCGAGCACGCCGGAGCGATCGACGAGGCCGAGGATGAGATCCACGGCGAGGCTCGAGGCGACGAGCTCCCCGAGGGGCTCCGCACCTCCCAGGGCCGCCGTTCCTGGATCCGGGAGGCGAAGAAACGCCTCGAGGGCGAGCGGGTCGCAGACCCAGAACCGGTGCCCAAGGAGCGAGCCGATCGACTCAGCCAATGCGAGCGCCGCCTGCGCGAGGACTGGCGGACCGAGAATCGCGCCAACGCCGACTACGAGGCCTACCGCTCGCGAGACTCCGATCGTCGAGGCCATGGCCTCGGACACCCACCGAAGCCCTACGAGCCGTCGCCTGAGCCCGAAGGCAAGATCAACGTCACCGACCCCGACTCCAAGAACATGAAGGCCTACCGTGGCTACACCCAGGGCTACAACGCCCAGGCGGTCACAACCGAGGGCCAGATCATCGTCGCCGCCGAGATCGCCGCAGACGGCATCGACTCGGATCTGCTCGGCCCGATGATCAGCCAAGCCGAGGCTGAGCTCGAGGGGGCCGGGGCCGCGAGTCCCGAGGTCGTCCTCGCCGACTCCGGCTATTGGAAGAACGAGCACATCGATGCTCTGCGGAGCAGAGGCATCACTCCGTTGGTCGCCGCCGACGCCGACAAGCGCAAGGGCCCTCGCAAGACGAGGCTCGGTGGGCCCTACGACTTCATGCGAAGAGTCCTGGCCTCCGAGCGCGGAGGCGAGCTCTACTCACAGCGGCAGTGGATGGTCGAGCCGATCTTCGCCGAGATCAAGCAACAGCGACGCTCGGGACGGTTCAAACGAAGAGGCCGGGCGGCGGTTCGCTCGGAATGGCGGTTGATTGCGGCCACCCACAACCTCCTGAAGCTCCACCGGCACCGGTTGAGGGTCGCCGCCGGCTGATCGGGCGGCCGGGCGGCCGATTCTCTCTTCCTCGCTGCCCCTTCTCGGCGCAGTTTCGATAAGCGGCGGGGGTTTGCGCAACATCCTCCGCGCGAAGCGGTAGAGCCGCAGGTCATCGGCGGGGGCCTAAACTTCTACCGCCCTCGAATTTCGAACCAGAACGTACCGACTAGGTCGCCATAGACGCGAATCCCATTCGGGAGTTCCCTCTTCTGGTTGATGTTCTTTCCCGGATCGCGGAACTCGACGGCTCCGTCGTAGCGACCGGGGCACCAGGTCGCGTCCGCTTCCTTCACGAGAGGGTTCCCTTCGTGGCGAGTCGGAAACCAATCGCGGGCTATCGTCGCGCCTGCTCCTTGAGCGAGCATCCCGATGGGGACCACAAAGGACTCGTCACAACTCTTGCCCGTCGGGCCTTGCAGCGTGAAGTGGTAGTTCGACCCCCGCTGCCCCTCTCCAAACTCCGTCGGTGCCCTGACTGAAACTATGTCGGCGTCAGTCGGAAGCTCAGGAGAGACCTCGATTCCTCCACTCGCGCCGGACGCCCCGGCTGGCGCCAGCGGCGGTTCGGTCGACCGGTCGGTGGTGTCTCCATTACAACCACCCATGCCGATGGCTAGGAGCGCCGCGCCAAGCGTGAGACTGTTGTTCATCACTTGAGAGACTACGGTCGCCGGGCGCGTGAGTCATGCGGTGGTGCCTTGCGCGAAAACACCACAGGAAACCACGACAATCCCGCTGAGCCAAGCACGCTTACCGCTCAAACTCGAGGCTCTGCATGGTCCCGAGTAGATGACGACGCGTCTCAGACGAGGTCCCCTCACCCGCGAATGCCGTGACATAGTAGACGCCACCCGCCGCGCCAAAGAAGGTCCAACGTCCGACGACACCAACTCGGCTGAGGCATTTCCAGGGAAGTACCTGGCCGGACGCGGGACGATCGGAATCAACCGGCTTGACTTGCCTGAGCAAGCGCCATGGACGCGGTTGAGGGCCCCCGGCCCTAGGGTCTTGCTTCGCCTGAAGGCCGACGTGGAGAAAAGCGCCGTCGCTATCTGGATTGATCCGTGGTTGGTCCGGCGCCTTCGAGCAAGCTCCCAGCGTGAGAGGACCGGCCGCGACAGCAAGAACTCCGTCGCCAGGCGCCAGCCATGGCTTGCCGAGAAGCCGCCAGCTAGCCGGAATCGTGACCTGAACGCGACCCCGCGGATCCCCCGCCGTAGCGGTATCGGGAGGCAGCTGGACCTCGAGCTCTATCGGATCAGTATTTCTTCGATTGCGAGTCTCCTCGCGACTTGGGTCGCGCTCGGTAGGGTCCGAGTCCCCATCGGCGTCATATCCAGCTGAGCCCATGGCCCTGGTATCCGTCGGGCCTGCGTCCCCACATCCCCCCGAGAGGGCGAGAAGCCCAAGCAATACGAGAAGCATCGGGACCATGCGGCGGCCCTCCACGGGCCGCGGAAACCTGATCGATGGCGGCCCATCTGAGGAGCGGACCATCCGACTCCGCCTTCGGGCGGGACTCGAACCGAAGCAGAGCTCACGCCGGTCGCTGGCGGGGAAGATCGCGGTAAAGGCGACCGCTGCCCTTCCGGCGGTTACGGCTGCGCTTCTAGTGTCCATCACCCTTACTACGGCCCGACCCCCCCCGGCAGGTCCCCCTCACCAAATCCTCAGCGCAGGAGTCTCGCTGGGCCGCCGGTGTTCCAGACGGCGATGCCGCCGTCCATCGAGACCGCGCCCTTCCCGACGAATCTCTCGCCCGGACGATTGAGATCTCCTATATCGCGCCATACGACGAAGCCGATGTTGCAGATGCGGAACGCTCGGTCGGCGCTTCCGGTATCCAGCGAGGCAAGCCTAATCCGGTCGCCCCGGGCCGAGCGCCTGGCCAAGTGCGAGACCACGCGCGCTTTTGCTTTCGCCATCCAGAAGCGGTCCGGGCGCCTGCGGTGGTCAAGCGTGTGGGAGAACACCCTGAAGGCCGGCTCGTCGACCAGGGAAGCCTGTATCGCCTCTCTAGAGCCCGAGCCGGCGGCACGTACGAACGACCGCACCTCGCGCCTGACGAAGCGCTTGCGGCACGGCCGTCTCTCGTGTTCCGCCTCCTTGTCGGCGGCTCGCGGCTCGCGGTCGGCCTCCTCCCCGTCCCCGGTCCGTACGCTCGCCGTGAGCCCGACGGCGACGACGAGGATCAGCACTCCCAGCAGCGCGACCGTCCGCAGAGTTCTCGCTCGGCCTTGCACCGGGTGAAACTCAATCCTCCGGTAGCTCGGGCGCCCAGCCGCTGACGCCGACTGAGCCGACCTGCTCGGCCGAGCGACCACCTGAGGTGAACTGCTCGGAGAGGTCACCGAAGCTGATCAGTCCGCCGAGCTGCTTTCGGCTGGGGTCGGGGTTGATGAACAGCCACTGATCGAGCCCCTGCCATGCGAGCAGAAGGCGACTCCCGTCGGGTGAGAAGCTCACCGATGAGAAGCCGACTGCTCCCGGGGCCGTCAGTACCCGTCGTTGGCGGGTTTGGCCGCGGTCGTTGACTCGGGCGAGCCAGAGTTGGCTGTTCTTGCCCGTGCTCGTCACGTAGGCGATGCGGCGGCCGTCAGGCGCGGCGTCGCTATCAACGATGAACGCGTCTCCGAGGGGTGTTAGGGCGGCCCGTTCGCGCCCATCACCTCCACTACGAACCTCGATCTCTCGAGCGCGGGTGATCACCACCCGGTCCCGCGTCGGCCAGTCGATCTCCCGGGCCGGGCGGCCGGCGCCGGTCTCCCAGAGCTCACGGCCCGTGGCCGGCTCGATCGCCACGACCCGTCGGTCCGGTGCTGGGTAGGCGAGCGCCTGGGGCTCGGCGGGACGCTCGGGGTCGAGGGGCCTCCAGGCCGGCGCACCCGTTGCCCTCCGATCGAGCGCCCGGTCGCCCGTGCCGTCGCCGTTGACCAACCGGAGTTCGGTGCCGCCCCGGTAGGCGACCCGGAAGCCGTTCGGAGACCAGCGTGGATCTCGAACCCGATCTGGGGCGACGATCGACCAGCGGACCTCGCCATCGACTCCGACCGCCGATAGCGAGCGGTTGTCGGCAGCGGCGACGTTGGCGGCGAGCGGTGCCGAGAAGGAGACCTCGTCGTAGTCTCCGAGCCTTCGCTTCGAGCCATCTGAGTTGACAATCCAGGCGCCGCGGAAGGTCTCAGCAAGGATCCGCCCGCCGCCGGGAATCCGGTCGAGGGTGTCGGCTGGCTTGCCTACGCCGTCGGCGTCGATCAGCTCGGCGACTTTGGCGCCGGCTGGGGAGAAGGCAAGCCCGATCGCGGCGAGAAGGGCGAGAAGGGCTGCGGTCGCATGACGAGCGAGTCGCGGCAACCGGCGGCGGGGGGGCTGACGCTCGGCGGCTGCTTGGCGGACCAACTCGAGCGAGCGTCGGCGCGCTTTCTCCTCATCGGGAACGCGGAGACGCCGTATCGCCTCACGTAGCTCTTGCTCATCCATGCTGAGCCTCGATCGTCTCGCGGAGCTGGTCGAGGGCACGTCGTAGTCGGGAGTTGACCGTGCCTCGGGGCAGGTCGAGCATCTCGGCGATCTCGCCCGGCGTGAACTCGAGCAGATACCGCAGCACGACAAGCGCCCGTCGCTCCGGGTCGAGCTGGCGGATCGCGCTCGCGACCTCGTCGGAGAGCTCGGCGCGGTCATCGGCGGAGGCCGCCCCGTGCTCTTCGACCCTGTCGGTCGGGATCCCGCGTAGCCTGCTGGCGCGCGCGTGGTCGATCGCCCGGTTGACGACGATTCGGTGCATCCACGGGCCGAACGGCCGGCGCAGGTCGAATCGGTCGAGGTGGCGGATTGCCGCGAGGAAGGCCTCTTGGGCGATGTCCTCTGCGGCCGCGGCGTCGCCGCAGACCAGATAAGCGCCACGGTGGGCACGCGACCAGTGGGCGTGGAAGAGACTCTCGAGGGCGCGCTCGTCTCCGCGCCTGATCGCTCGAATCAGTCGGGCCTCCTGCAGGCGGGAGAGCTCGCCGCTGCGACGACCGTGGCTCCGCTCGCCTAGAGATGCTCGAGCCTCCATCAGGATTGATTCTCCCGCCCCCGGGGTCCGGCAGGCAGTAGGGGTGGTGGCGAGGACGCCCATGCTTCCTATACGGCCACGGGGCCTCCGGAGGTCCCGTGGCCGGTGTATCGCGGTACCGGTGACCTAGTCGAGTTCGACCGGAGCCTCTCGACGCCGCCCACTAGGTCTGCTCGGGCGCCCATGTCGATACGACAGCTCCCGGGGAGGAGCGCGGTCCGTGCAGCGTTTCCGCTCCGCGCGAAGAGCGCTAGGCAAGGAGAGGCCACCGCCTCAGGCTGCAGCCATAGCGCTCGAGCCCACGCTGGGGGTCTCAGAGCAATACCGTTGGTACATGTCGAGGGTTGAGCGGGATCCTGAACGCGGGCGGGCGGCTGCAGCCAAGTTGAAGGCGCTCGGCGCGAGGAGAATCCTCGTCAAGGCAGCCGAGCAGGGTTACATCACGCAGCTCGCATGCAAGATGCCCGAATGCTTCTGCCCCGAGGAGCTTGGAGGCGCGTGCTACTTCGAGCCGGTAACACCCGAGTTGAGCGACTGGATGCCGACCGTCGAGCACTACCCGCTCCCCAAGAGGGAGGGCGGCAAGGAAACCGTGGACAACGTCCTCCTGGCGCACCGCCTCTGTAATCGCATCGACTTCTCGATAAGTGACGACCGTTCCTACGCAAGCGATCTCACGAGGATTAGGAAGGCCCGCGAGGACGCGATTCGCCGCAACAACGAAGTACCGTCGTCGGTGTCAGATGAAGGTGCGAGTGGGCGTGACCGGGACGGGCTGACCTTGGGCGATGTCCCCCGCGTTGATGGGCCGTGGCAGGAGATCAACGAATTCGCGCACACATTCGACGGTTACGCGCATTTCGGTGAAGCATGGGGCGAGCGGTTCAATGCCGCCAGGCAGGGCTACGTCGCGAATGGTCAACTACCCGCTGCCATTGACGACCTGCGGGCATGTCTCTTCCTCGAGTTCCGGGGGGATCGCTTCACCTGGGGCGACGACGTCGCGATTAGCGAGCCGGATGCCGAGGGCGTGCGACACATAGTCGGAAATCCAGATTTCGAGACTTCACCGACCCAGCAGTACCGGCGAGCCGTCATCGCGCG
>JBPCOO010000333.1:0-9584 GCA_051000155.1 Solirubrobacterales bacterium
GGGTCAACGACATCGCCGGGCACGTCGCCGGTGATCGCTACCTGAAGAAGGTCGCGCGGGCGATCAAACGGGTCAAACGCGACGCGGATGAGGCCTTCCGCTGGGCGGGGGACGAGTTCGCGGTGCTGCTGCCGGGCGCCGACGTCGACGGCGCCCGCGATCTCGGCGACCGGATCAATGCCGAGGTCGGGAAGATCGCGACCCCCGAGGGCTTGGACCCGCTCAGGTTCACCTTTGGCTACGCCCTCTTCGACCCCGAGGAAGAGGATCCGACCGATTTCCTACTGGTCGCCGACAAGATCTTGGTGAAGAAGAAGGGGGAGCGGCCGCGGGAGCCGTGAGCTGTTCGCCGGCGCGGCGTCGACGCCTCGGCATCGGAGGCAACCCCGGTCCGTGACCGCGCTAGAGCGGCCCGATCTCCGGCAGGCATGCGTCAGGAACGCCGAAGCCGTCGACCAGCTCGCCGGCGTGCCCGCGCAGCGCGCCACAGAGCGCGTTGACCGAGCGGATCACCGCCTTGGAGCGGGTCGAGGAGATTCGGCCATGCTCCTGGAGCCAGCCGCGATTGGCCTCGGCCACCGAGAGCGCATAGAGGTCGCAGAGCCGGTCGAGGACCTGGCGGGTGCCGGTGTCCTCGCAGGACTCGACCCCGCGGTCGAAGGCCTCCAGCAGGAGGCGCTCGATGTGGGCGCGAGCCGCCAACAGGACATGGTCCTGACAGTCGTTGAAGACCTCGAACGGATCTCGATCGGCCTCGATCCCTCCGCGAAGGCGCCGCGCGGCGGTCTCCACCAGGTGCTCCTCGCGCCAGGCGAACAGAGCGATCTGGTAGGCGCGGTCGGCGAGGTCACCCTCCTCCTCGGAGCTCGGGGTGAGGTCGTCCCAGAGGCGGCTGAAGATCTCCCGGGCGGCGGTTCGCTCGACGATCAGATCGAACGCCTGCTCGACGAAGAACGAGGCCGCCCCGAGGGTGCCGAGATCGCCGAAGTCGTCGCGGTAGTCGGTCAGAAGGCTCTTGGCGACGAGCTGCATGAGGACGGTGTTGTCGCCCTCGAAGGTGGTGAAGACGTCGGTGTCGGCACGGAGCCTGCCGAGGCGGTAGTCCCCGAGGTAGCCGAGCCCGCCGCAGGCTTCCCGCGCGGTCTGGATCGTCTCGGTCGCGTGCCAGGTGGCGAGCGCCTTGGTCCCGGCCGCCCTTGTCTCGAGCTGGCGCCGCTCCCGCTCGGGATACTCGTCGGTGCCGCCGAACGCCTCGACGAGGTTCGCGACCAGCTCGGCCTGCATGAAGTGGAGCGCGTAGGTGGTGGCGAGCTTTGGCAGCAGCCGCCGCTGGTGGGCGCGGTAGTCGAGCAGCAGCACCTCCCGGTTGCCCTCGGGCGGGCCGAACTGGCGGCGCCAGAGCGAATGCTTGATCGCGGTGGTGAGCGCCACCTTGGAGGCGCTGATGCCGGCGCCGCCAACCGAGATCCGCCCCTGGATAAGCGTCCCGAGCATGGTGAAGAAGCGCTTGGTCGGGTTGTCGATCGGGGAGGAGTAGTGGCCGTCGGCGTCGATCTGCCCGTAGCGGTCGAGCAGGTTCTCCCGCGGCACCCGCACCTCCCCGAAGCTGAGCCTGCCGTTGTCAACCCCGTTGAGGCCGACCTTGTCGCCGCAATCGCTGATCTGCACCCCCTCGCACGCCTTGCCACGCTTGTTCCGAATCGGGACCAGCACCCCGTGCACGCCCTTGCCCTCGTCGCCGACGATCAGTTGGCAGAAGACCACCGCCATTCTCCCGTGGGCCGCAGCGTTGCCGATGTAGTCCTTGCGGTCCTGCGGCTCGGGGGTGTCGATCACCAGCTCGCCGCTCCCCCGATCGTAGGTCGCGGTCGTCCGCACCGATTGCACGTCGGAGCCGTGCGCCGATTCGCTCATCGCGAAGCAGCCCGGAAGCTCCAAGGTGGCGATGTCGGCCAGGTAGCGCTCGTGGTGGGAGCGGGTGCCGAGATGGAGTACCGCGCCGCCGAACAGACCGAACTGGACCCCGACCTTGACCAGCAGCGAGAGGTCGCCCATCGCCAGCGTCTCGAACGCAGCAATCGAGCCACCCACATCGCCGCCGCCCCCGAACTCCTCGGGGAAGCCGCGGACGGTGTGGCCCGCCTCGGCCAGCTTCCGGGTCCACTCCAGCACCAGCTCGCGGTACTCGGCGCCATCGAGCTCGGTTTCCGGCTGGGCGAACTCGTCGCTTTCCAGCAGCTCGCGTCCCTGCTCGCGCGCCTCAACGTGGGGACCGTCCAGAAACCGCCGGAGTGATGTCGGATCCAGACCCGTGGTCGGGATAGTTATCGCGGGGGTACCGTTCGCCATCGCCTCTCGCTCAATTGAGGGGAGACCAGCATATGACCCGGTTGGTCTCGGCGGGCGGGCGAGGTGGCCGCCTGCGACAATCGATTGATCGCTGCCGATCCGACAGCCGCAGCTCAGGCGCCGCCGAGCTACCTCCGGGAGCTGACCGATCGCTACGACCCCGACCCGATTCACGTTGCCGGCGGCGAGGCCACGATCCAGCTCGAGGTGGGCGGCTCGGAGTACTGGGATGCCGTGATCTCCGGGGGCCACTGCACCCTGGAGCTGCCGAGTGATGAGCGCGATGCCGACGCCCGGATCAGCGCCGATGCCGACACCTGGCGGACGATCGCCGCCGACGCTCGCAACGGCATGGAGGCCTTTCAGCGGGGCGCGCTCAGCGTCCGCCACGATCTCCACCTGGGGATCGGCTTCATCGCGGCCACCAGCGGCGAGGAAGGGCCCGATCGGCTCAGCTTCGCGGTGGTCGAGCCGGCGGGTGAGGGGGGCGAGATCGCCTACCTCGAGGCCGGAGCGCCCGATCGCGAGATCCCGCTGATCTGCGTCCACGGGCTCGGGGGGACGAAGGCGTCGTTCATGCCGACGGTGGCTGCCCTGGCCGACGACGAGCGGGTGATCGCTCTCGATCTGCCCGGCTTTGGCGACTCCCACAAGCCCACCGATGCCCCCTACGACGCTGAGTGGTTCGCCGCGGCGGTCGAGCGGTTCATGGACTCGCTCGGGATCGAGCGAGCCCATCTGATCGGCAACAGCATGGGTGGAAGGGTCGCGATCGAGTGCGGCTTCACCATCCCCGAGCGGGTCGCCTCGCTGAGCCTGATCACGCCTTCGCTCGCTTGGATCCGGGATCGTCCCTGGCGGGTGCTGCTGAGCCTCCCCCTGCCGAAGCTCGGCCTGATCCAACCGACCCCGCGGCGGGTGATGGAGCCGATCGTGCGCCGGCTGGTTCCCGGTGCCAAGGAGGGTTGGACCGCCGCCGGCGTAGATGAGTTCCTTCGCGCCTTCCTCACCCCTGGCGGCCGCTTCGCCTTCTACGAGGCGGCTCGCCGGATCTACCTCGACGAGCCCTACGGCCCGGAGGGCTTCTGGCGCCGGCTCGAGCAGCTCGTCCCGCCGAGCCTGTTCGTCTGGGGGACCGAGGACATGCTCGTCCCCGCCTCCTTCCGCTGGCACGTCGAGCGCGCCCTGCCGGAGGCCCGTCACATCGAACTCGACTGCGGCCACGTCCCTCAGCTCGAGCGCCCGACGGAGACCCACCAAGCGATCGCCGCACTGCTGGCGGAGGTCGAGAAGGAGAGCGATGGAGTACCCGTCGGTTGAGGTTCGCGGCGTCACCGTCGCCCAGTTCCCCAATCCGCCCCTGGCGGCGGCGCTGGCCGCGGTCGGGGTCGGCGCGGTCACCGGCGGCTCGGTCGAGGCGGGTGCCTCCGCGGTCTTCCACGTCGCGCTCGGGATCTGGGCCTGGGAGGAGGCGACGGCGGGCGTCAACCGCTTTCGCCGGGTCCTCGGCGTCGGCGGGCTGATCTTCGTCACCGCCTCGCTCGCCCGGGAGCTGGGGGCGTTCTAGTCGCTATGCCCGGTCGCCTCGCGACGCGAACGGCCTAATTCCGAGGCGCTACTGCGGCCCCACCAGCCACTCACCCAGCCCCGAGTGTCGCCGCATCGCGTCGGTGTTGGCGAGGGCGCGGCTGATCGCGCGGTCATCCCCGGCCAGCACGCAAAACCTCTGCGCCCGGGTGATCGCGGTGTAGAGCAGGTTGCGGGAGGCGAGCAACGGGTTGTGGGAGGAGTGCAGGCAGACGATAACCGCCGGGATCTCCATTCCTTGCGCCTTGTGGACGGAGGCGCAGAAGCCGCCCCGCAAGATCCCGGCGTAGCGATAGGGCATCGGCATGATCCCGCCGGTCTCGGTCTCCAGTAGCAGCTCCCCCTCGTCGGGCTCGTCTCCGGCGACGACGAAGGTGGTGCCGTTGGCGATTCCCAGCTCCGCCTGCCCGCGGGTGGTGATCAGCTTCTCCCCGAGGCGGTAGCGCCCGTCCATGCACTCGGCAGCGCCGCCGCAGAGCGCCTCGCGCATGCGGGTGTGCAGCGCGTCGATCCCCAGCGGACCCTTGTATTGGGGGGCGAGGACCTGGACCTCGCGGGCGGGGTCCAGTCCGAGCCGAGCCGGGATCCGCTCGGTCGCCATCTCGATCACGTCGTCGGCCAGCGCCTCGGCTCGGGGACGGGTGTGGCGGAAGAAGTCGGGCTCGCCGACCTCGGGCGGTGGGGGGTCCGGGTTCTCGCCGACCCGGACCGCGTGGGCGGCGCCGACGATCATCGACTGCCTGCTCTGACGGAAGACGTGGTCGAGCCTGCTCACCGGGGCCGGAGCCAGCTCGACCAGCTCGGCGAAGGGCTTGCCCGGACCGACAGGCGGCAACTGGTCAGCATCCCCGATCAACACCAGGTGCGTCTGCGGCCCGATCGCGTCGACCAGATGGGCGCAGATCTCCAGCGAGAGCATCGAGGCCTCATCGCAGACGATCATGTCGATCTCTATCGGGGCGGAGGCGTCGTGACCCGGCTCCTCGCCGGGGACCCACTCCAAGAGCTTGTGAATCGTATGGGCGGGCGCGTCGTTGGTCGCCTCCGACAGGTGCCTGGCGGCTCGGCCCGTCGGCGCGCACAGCTCGAAGCTGAGATCGGCGCGCTGGGCCGCCTCCAGCAGGGCGAAGGTGAGGTGGGTCTTGCCGGTGCCGGGGCCGCCGGTGATCATCGAAAGCCGCGAGCGGAAGGCGCGGGCGATCGCCTCCTGCTGGGTCTCGGTCAGCTCCGAGTCGGGTCGGTGGGCGAGGGCCTCCGAGCGGGCGATTCCGCCCGCGGGCCCGGCGGCGGCCAATGCCTCGAGCTGCGAGCCGAGCCGTTGTTCCAACTCCAGGGTGCGGTCGCGGTAGGCGCGTCCCTCCACCATGCTGATGCCCGGCGCGCCGCCGATATGCGAGAGCTGCGGTTCGATCCTCAGCAGCTCCCGCAGGGCATCCACCAGCTCACCCGGGGGCAGGAAGGTATGGCCGCGCTGCTCGGCCTCGGCGAGCGCGTGGACGGCGGCGGCGACCGTCCGCTCGGGGGAGTCCTCGGCGAGGCCGAGCGTTCGGGCGAGCTTGTCGGCGGTGCGAAACCCGACCCGGTGCATCGAGGTGAGCGAGTAGGGATCCTCCCGCAGGGCCTGCGGCGCCCGCGGCCCGTGGATCGCGTACAGCTCCGAGGTCAGCCGCGCCAGCCCGAGAGGAGCCAGCAACGCGTAGAGGGCGCGCTGGGAGCGACGCTCCTCCCACTCCTCGGCGGCGCGAGCGGCCGCCTCCGCGCCCACCCCCGTGAGCGCCTCGAAAGCTACCGCCGGGTCGTCGTCGATCGCCTCGAACGTTTCGCTTCCGTGGGCGGCGACCAGCGCCTCGGCCCGTGCCTTGCCGATGCCGGTGATCGAGCGCAGGTACGCCTTGGCGGCCTCGCCGCCGGCGGGGTCGAGCGGGACCGCGGTCTCGACCGCCAACTGGGGCCCGTGCCTCGGGTGGTCCTCCACTCGCCCGGAGATGTGAGCGCGTTGGCCCTCCTCGAGGTGCGCGAGGGCGCCGACGGCGGCGTATGCGTCGCCGTCGTCGGCACTGACGGTGGCGACGCAGAAGGCTCCGTCGTCGCTTTGAAAGCGGAAACGCTCGAGCGTGAACTCGCCGTCGAAACCCTCGCCGGCGGGATCACGCTCGAAGAGCCGATCTACGCCGTGCTCTTTCAGTCCCACGCTCCGCTCACCGCGTCCATTCAAGCCGATTGCCCGGTCGGTGGGCCTTGTGAGTCCGCCCGCGCGCCGTGACCGGGGGCACGTCGGTAGGTTCTGGATCGATGGGGGATCTCGACCAGCGCGCGCCGAAGGCCGACTCGCTGCTCGGGCTGCGCGACGCCCTCGCCGCCGGGGAGTTGAGCTCGGTCGATCTGGTCGAGCGTACGCTCGAGGTGGCGGAGGGCTCCCAGCAGAACCTCAACGCCTTCCGGGTGATTCGCTCGGAAGCGGCGCTGGAGGAAGCCGCCGAGGCCGATCGGCGGATCGCGACGGGGGAGGAGGGGCCACTGCTCGGCGTGCCGGTCGCGGTCAAGGACGACACCGATGTCGCCGGCGAGCTGACCAAGTTCGGCTGCCGGGGAGAGTTCGAGCCGGCGCGCGAAGACGCCGAGCTGGTCAAGCGCCTGCGAGCCGCCGGAGCGGTGATCGTGGGCAAGACGACCACCTCCGAGCTGGGACAGTGGCCGATCGCCGAGGCCGCCGACTTCGGCAAGACCCGCAACCCATGGAATCTCGACCACAGCCCGGGTGGCTCCTCGGGCGGCTCGGCGGCAGCGGTCGCTGCCGGGATCGTTCCCGCCGCGACCGGCTCCGATGGCGCCGGGTCGGTCCGCATCCCCGCCTCGTGGTGTGGCCTGGTCGGGATCAAGCCGCAGCGGGGAAGGGTTCCCACCTGGCCGGACGCCGAGGCCTTCCACGGACTCACCTGCCATGGGCCCCTGGCGCGGACGGTTGCCGATGCCGCCCACCTGCTCGATGCGCTCACCGGCAACCACCCGGACGAGCTCCACCAGCCGCCGGCACCCGAGCGGGCGTTAGTCGACTCGGCGCGGGAGGCCCCCCGGAGGCTGCGGATCGCGCTCTCGTTCAAGCCGCCCTTCAGCGGGCCCTCCTCCTCGCTCGACGCGCGCATCCGGGCAAAGCTCAGGGCCTTCGCCGACACCCTCGCCAACCTCGGTCACGAGGTCACCGAGGCCGATCCCACCTACGGCGCCGCCGGTCTCGCCTGGGCGCCTCGCTCGCTCGGCGGGATCGCCGAGTGGGCCGACCGGGTGCCCGACCCCGAGCTGCTCGATCCGCGAACCCGCGAGAACGCCCGCAACGGCCGGCTGCTGCGTGGTCCGGCGCTGTTTGCGGCGCGCAAGGCCGAGGGGTTGGTCAAGCGCACGGTCGGAGCAATCTTCGATGACTTCGATGTGGTGCTGACGCCCACCACCGCGCAGCCGCCGCTTCCCGTCGGCGCGATCGACGGACTGAGCGGCTGGGAGACCGACAAGGCGATCGTCGCCGCCTGTCCCTACGCCTGGGTATGGAACGTGGTCGGCTGGCCGGGGATCAGCGTCCCCGCCGGGCTGCTCGCCGGTCTTCCGGTCGGCGCCCAGCTCCTCGGACCCGAGAACGCCGAGCCGCTCTTGATCTCGCTCGCCGCCCAGCTCGAGGCGGAGTTGCGCTGGGATCTGGAGCGGGCGCCGCTCGAAGCGCTCGCCCCGTCTCAGTAGAGAATGTCGAGCGCGTAGCGAAGCGCCGCGTCGAGCTCGGCGCGCTTGGCCTCATCGAGGCTTCCTGCCGGCTCACGGTCGGGCTCGATCGGACCGAAGTCTGCCCAATAGATCTGGTTGCGGCTCACCAAGGGGGAGCTGTGCGTCCCGCAAGCGCGGCCGCGGACCGGGCCAGTCCCAGCTCGGGCGGTTGGAGCTTGTAGGCCTCGACCAGCTCGGCGTCGGCGAGATCCTCGGCGCCCGACCTATGATGCGCCGGTGGCCGCCCCCGACCCGTCAGAGACCAGCGCCGACCTCTTCCTGATCGACGGCAACTCGCTCGCCTACCGCGCTTTCTTCGCGCTGCCGGAGTCGATCGCGACCTCCGACGGGCGACCGACCAACGCGATATTCGGCTTCGCCTCGATGATGGTCAAGGTCTTGACCGAGCACCGGCCGGCGGCGGTGATCGTCGCCTGGGACGCGGGCCTCAGCGGTCGCAAGGAGATCTCCGCCGACTACAAGGCGCAGCGGACCTCCAAGCCCGACCTGCTCCGTGAGCAGTGGCCGCAGCTAGCGCCCTTGAGCGAGGCCTTCGGGTTCACCAACGTCTCGGTCCCCGGTTACGAGGCCGACGACGTGATCGCGACCCTGACCCGTCGCGCGCGTGAGCGGGGGACCGAGGTGATGGTGGTCACCGGAGATCGGGATGCCTTCCAGCTGGTCGACGAGGGCGTCCGGGTGATGGCCAACTCCCGCGGGGTCACCGACACCAAGATTTACGACCGCGCCGCCGTGGTCGAGCGCTGGGGAGTCGAACCGGAGGCGGTCCCGGACCTGATCGGGCTCAAGGGGGACACCTCCGACAACATTCCCGGCGTCCCGGGGATCGGCGAGAAGACCGCCGCGCAGCTACTCGGCGAGTACGGGACGGTCGAGGGCGTGCTGGAGAACATCGACAACGTCTCCGGGAAGAAGCGCAAGGAAAACCTCACCGATCACGCCGAGGACGCGCGGATGTCGCGGGATCTCGCCAAGCTCGTCTTCGACGTCGAGGTGGAGGTGGACCTCGACGCGGTGATGGCGTCGGGACCCGACCTCTCACGCTTGCGTGACTTCGCCGCCGAGTTCGAGATGCGGCAGGTGATCCAGCGGCTCGAGGACGACCTCGGGGAGGCGGTTCCCGACCGTCAGGTCGACGAGCGACTCGAGATCGACCCGGAGGAGGGGGGACCCTCCGATCTGGCTGGGGGCGAGGTTGCGATCGGCTACCTCGGGGGGCGCTGGGGCGGATACGACGGCGCCAGGCTGATGATGTCCGAACAGCCCGACCCGCTGGCGTTGGCCGAAGCGCTAGGAGATCGCCCGATTCTCGCCCACGACGCCAAGGAGCTGGGCGGAGGTGGCCCCGGCGGGCTCGTCGCTTCGGCCCGTGGGGACCTCGATCTGAGCTTCGACACGGTGCTGGCCGCTTACCTGATCGATCCCGCCCGCCGTACCTACGTGCTCGCCGAGCTCGCGGCCGACGAGGGGGTCTCGGTCAAGCGGGAGGATGAGAAGGCCGACGACGGCCAGCTCTCCCTCGACGGCGAGGAGGCGGGGCCCTCGCCGGCCGAGCACGCGCGACTCTCCTGGGAGCTGGCCCAGCGGCAGCGACCCAAGCTCAAGCGCCTCGGGCTCACCGAGCTGCTGGCAGACGTCGAGATGCCCCTGGTCGAGGTATTGGCGGCGATGGAGCGGGAGGGGCTGCGGCTCGATCCCGAGCGGATCGAGGCGATCTCCACCGACCTCGCCGGCCAGGCCGATCAGCTTCAGACCGAGATCTGGGAGTTGGCCGGACACGAGTTCACGATCGGCTCGCCACAGCAGCTCGCCGAGGTGCTGTTCGAGGAGCTGGGGCTGTCGCGCAAGCGCCGCGGCAAGACCGGCTTCTCCACCGA
>JBPCOO010000334.1:0-2727 GCA_051000155.1 Solirubrobacterales bacterium
GGTATCGACGCCGCCGTCGACGGCCTCGCCCGCGCCGTTGCCGGTGGTGGCGAGCGGCTCCGCGGACTCCAGGGCGGACAGCTCTACATCTACCTGCGAAACACGGTGGCGGGGATCGCCGTGCTCGCCGCCGTGTTCGCGATCGCCGCCATCACCTGACCGAAGGAAGGAACCCTCATGCCCCTGCTCACGCTCTCGATCGCGATCCCGACCCTCGCCGCGCTCGCCTGCGCGCTCCTGCCCCGCGAGGCCTCCCGGGCGCCCCGGCTGATCGCCCTCGGTGCCACCGCGATCCCGCTCGGCCTGCTGATTGCGACCTGGTTCCGGTTCGAGGCCGGCGAGGGATTGCAGCTTGTCGAGGAGGCGGAGTGGATCCCCTCGATCGGAGTGGCCTGGAGGCTCGCGGTCGACGGGATGTCGCTGTCGCTCTCGGTGATGAGCGTGATCTTGTTTGCGGCCGCGATCTACTACGGGCTCGGACCGCGACCCCTGACCCGGCAGGCGGCGAGCCTGATGCTGCTGCTCGAGGCCGCCTGCCTCGCCTTCTTCCTGGCCCAGGACTTCTTCCTCTTCTACCTCGCCTTCGAGGTCAACCTGGTGGCGATGTACTTCCTGATCGCCCTCTGGGGCGAGGAGAACCGCCGCTACGCCGCTCTCAAGTTCTTCATCTACACCCTGATCGGATCGCTGCCGGTGCTGCTCGGGATCATCGGCCTGTTCCTGGCATCGGAGCCGCGGACCTTCGACATGATCGTGATCGCCGAGCAGCAGCCGCTGGCCGGAGCGGGTCTCGGAGCCACCCTCGCCTTCGTCGCCTTCTTCGTCGGCTTCGCGATCAAGACGCCGGTGGTCCCGGTCCACACCTGGCTGCCGATCGCTCACGTCGAGGCCCCGACCGCGGGCAGCGTCATCCTCGCCGGAGTGCTGCTCAAGCTCGGCACCTACGGTCTGGTGCGGGTAAACCTGCAGATGCTCGGCGACGCCTTCGCCGCCTACGCCCTGCCGGTCGCGATCGTCGGATTGGTCAGCGTCATCTACGGCGCCCTGGTGGCGATGGCCCAGACCGACCTCAAGCGGATGATCGCCTACACCTCGATCAACCACATGGGCTACGTCGTGGTCGGGATCGCCGCCGCCGCCGCAGCCACCAGCGTCGAGACCGCGCGGGTAGCCCTCGACGGAGCCATCCTCCAGATGATCGCCCACGGTCTGGTCACCGGCCTGCTGTTCTTCCTCGCCGGCTTTATCGCCACCAAGGCCGGCACCCGGGATCTGCGTGAGCTGGCCGGGCTGATGCGGCCGATGCCGATCTACGGCAGCGTCGTCGCGCTTGCCTTCTTCGCCTCGCTCGGGCTCCCGGGCCTGGCCCAGTTCCCGGCCGAGCTCCAGATCTTCCTCGGCACCTTCGACGTCTGGCCCGCGATCGGGGCGCTGGTGGTGGTCGGGATCGTAATCACCGCCGGGCTGTTCCTGCGGGCGCTGGGGGCGGCCTGGCTCGGGGAGACGCCGGAGCGCTGGGGCGGGCTCGCCGACATCCGCGGCCGCGAGCTGGGAGTGGCCCTCGGTCTGGCGATATTGGTGGTCGCGGTCGGGGTCTACCCCACCCTGCTTCTGGATCTGATCGGCAACACCGGCATCGGGGGCATCCTCCCGTGAGCCTCGGCGCGCTCCTGGCACAGGCCCCGGCTCCTCCCGAGGAGCTGGTCGAGGCGATGAAGGCGATGGAGCAGCGGATGATCGCCGACCTCCCCTACCTCGCCCCGATCGGCTGCCTGGTGCTGGCGGCGGTCGGCGGCGTCGCCCTGGCGCTGTTCCTACCGGCGGCGCGGCAGCGGCTGGCGGCGGTCTACGTCGCCGCGCTCCACCTCGCCGCAGCCCTCGCCGCGGCGCTGGTCTGGAGCATCGGCGGCTTCCGAGCGACGATGGAGGGCACGCTGATGGTCGACGGCGTCTTCCTCGCCGCCGCGGGGATCATCGGCGTCTCGGGAGCGATCGCGGTGGCGATGCTGCGTTTCCAGATCGCCGGGACCGACCGCGAGGGGGAGCTGTACGCGGTGCTGGCGGGCGCCTCGCTCGGCTCGCTGGTCCTCACCGGCGCCAACGACGCCGCCATGCTCGCCCTCGCCGTCGGGCTGATCGGGATCTGCTCGTTCGTCCTGGTCGGCTACCTGCGCGGCGCCGAGCGCTCGAACGAGGCCTCGCTCAAGTTCTACATCTACGGCACCGTCGCCGCCGCGACCATGGTCTACGGCCTCACCTTCTTCTACGGGCTGGCGGGGAGCACCGCCTTCGACGCGATCGGGGACGCACTCCCCTCCTCTCCCGAGGCGATCGTGATCGCCGCCACGGTGCTGTTTTTGGTCGGCCTCGGATTCGAGGCCTCGGTGGTCCCCTTCCACTTCTGGGTGCCCGACACCTACGAGGGCGCGCCGACCGCGATCGCCGCCTTCCTCTCGGTCGTGCCCAAGCTGGGAGCGTTGCTGGCGCTCGCACGGATCCTTCCCGAGGCCCTTCCCGCCGGCCTGCTCGATTGGCCCACTGCCGTTGGGGTGCTCGCCGCGGTGACCATGGTCTGGGGAACCGTGGCGATGATCCCCCAACAAAACGCCGTTCGCCTGCTCGCCTACTCCTCGATCAGCCAGTCCGGCTTTTTGCTGATCGGCGTCGCCGCGGCCGGATCGGGGCAGCTCGGGACCAGCGCGCTGCTCTACTACCTGGCCGGCTACG
>JBPCOO010000353.1:0-6878 GCA_051000155.1 Solirubrobacterales bacterium
CGACCACGAGCCTCTGCCTCGAGCTGTTGGTGGAGCTGGCCGATCGCGGCGGGCGAGCATCGGTCGCCGATCTCGGTACCGGGTCGGGCGTCCTCGCGATCGCGGCCGCCAAGCTCGGGCTGGGCCCGGTCTGGACTTGCGATCAGGAGCGCGCAGCGGTCGAGGCAGCGCGACAGAACGCCGAGCGCAACGGGGTCGGAATCGAGGTCGAGCGGCGAGACCTTCGCGAACGGACCGCCCAGCCAGCGGAGATTTGGTTGGCGAATCTGACCGCGCCGATCCTGGCGGTCGTCGGCGAACGGATACCGCCCCCGGGCGACGGCGGACCCGACGAGATGATCGTCAGCGGCCTCCTTCGTGAGGAGGTCGCCCGGGTCGAACGCGGGTTCGAGCCGGCCGGCTTCGCCACGGTCGAGGCTCGCTGCAAGGGCGGTTGGGCGGCCCTCCTGCTCCGCCGCTGAAGCCTGTGCGACGCGCTGTTGACGCCTGGGCGGGGGCTATATTGCGCCTCATGCTCCCGCTCGCAACGACGTTCTACGACATCGTCCTCTTCGGCCACATCCTCGCGGTGGTGATCGCCTTGGGGCCGACCTTCGCCTATCCGGCGTTCGTGTTCGCTGCCCGGGCTCACGGTGGCCGGGCAATGCCCGCGGTCGCCGAGGGGATCAGGATCTGGGATCAGCGGGTCGTGGCACCGGGCTTGCTGGTGATCCTCGCCACTGCCATCTATCTGGTCATCGACAGCCCCAGATGGGAGTTTTCCAGCTTCTTCGTCAGTTGGGGGTTCCTCGCGGTGATCGTGCTCGGCGGGATCGGCGGTGCATACCTCGCCCCCCGCACCCGCAAGCTGATCGAGCTCGCGGAGGCGGATATAGCGAGGACGCCCAGGGACGAACCCGTCAAGTGGTCGAGCGAGTTCGAGCGGATCAGCGTCGAGATCAGCCGCGCCGGTGTGGGCGTCGGTGCGATCGTGCTGTTCACGGTCTACTTCATGACCGCCAAGCCGTTCCTTTAGGCCGGACCCTGCCACCGGTTCCCGGCGAGCGAGGGGCGACTCGATCGTGAGCGACAGCGTCGATGCCAACCTCCCGATCGCCGTGTTCGATTCCGGTGTCGGCGGGCTCACAGTGCTCCACGAGTGCCTAGTCTCGCTGCCCGCCGAGGACTTCCTCTACCTCGGCGACAGCGCCCACTTCCCTTACGGCACCCGCACCAGCGCCGATCTGCGGCGGTTGGTCGAGGCCAACACCCGGATGCTGCTCGAGCGCGGGGCCAAGCTCCTGATCATCGCATGCAACTCAGCCACCTCCGCCGGCGCCGACGTCGCCCGCGCGATCGCCGGCGAGGGCGGAGTAGAGGTGATCACCGTGATCGAGCCCGAGGCGGTGATCGCGGCGGCGATCACCGCCTCCGGACGGGTCGGGGTGATGGCGACCCCGGCTACGGTCGAGGGCGGTGCCTACCACCGCGCCCTCGAGGCGGCGGGGCGCGAACTCGAGGTGACCGAGGTTGCCGCGCCGGATCTGGCTCCGATCATCCAGGGGGGATTTCCCTTCGACGACGAGGTCGTTGAAACCGTCCGCTCCTACTGCGAGCCGCTGAAGCGGGCGGGGGTCGACACCCTGATCCTCGGCTGCACCCACTACCCGCTGGTGGCGCCGATGCTGCAGCGGATGCTGGGGCGCGACGTCCGCCTGGTCACCGCCGGCCACGCGATCGCGGCCGAGGCCCAGCGCATCCTCGAGGCCGCCGGGACGCTGGCGCCGGAGGCCGAGTGGGAGGGGACCTACAGCTTCCTCTGCACCGGCGACGTCGACTCCTTCCGCGAGCTAGGCACGCGCTTCTTACAGATGCCGCTCGGCAGTGTCGAGCACGTCGATCCGCAGTAGCGGGCCGAGCGACGAGTCGTTCGGCCCGGCTGGGAGCTGCTCAGCTTCGACCCCCGGCTGGGACTGCTCAGCTGCACGGGCCGCACCGCCACGGAGCGCCCCCTCAGTGCAGCTGCTCACACAGGAAGCCAACCTGCTCACCGACGGCGCGCTCGAACCACTCGCCCGAGTAGATGCCAAAGTGGTCGGTCGGGTAGCGGCGGAGGACGAGGCCCCCCGATGGCGTCGCCCGCTCGGCGGCTCGTCGGGTCGGGGTCATCTCGTCCCGCTCGGCGAGGCAGAGCATCCAGGGCCGCCGCAGCCGGTCGACCTGCTCGAACGGCTTGTACCGCGGCAATCGCAGGATCACCCGCGGGGTGAAGCGGTTGTTCCAGTGAGCCCGGCGCGTTCCCTCGTCGGCGAACAGCTCGGCCAGCGGATCACGCTCTTCGGGTAGTTCGAACAAGCAGGGTTCGCCCTCGGGAGCAGTGATCGGCAGGTAGGCCGGCTCCCGTCCGAACCTGCCCGCCAGCTCGTCCCGAATCGCGGCCCCGATCAGGCGCGCCATGAATGCCGGGCGGGGCGCTCCTTGGCGCTCGCCGGTGCCAGAGAACGGCACCTGGCTGACCACGGTCGCGATCGTGGGGTCCTCGCTCGCCAGCCGGACCACGTGGCCGCCGCTGAAGGAGGTTCCCCAGAGGGCGATCCGGCCGGAGTCGACCCGCTCCAGCGAGCGGGCATAGCCGATCGCTGCCCGCCAGTCGTCGAGCTGGCGATCGATGTCCAGCAGCTCCCGGGGGCTGCCCCCGCTGGCGCCAAAGTGGCGGTAGTCGAACACCAGCGCTGCAAATCCTGCCGCGGCGAAACGCCTGGCGTAGCGATCCAGCCCCGCCTCCCGGACCATGCCAAAGCCATGAGCGAGAATCACTACCGGCATCGGCTCGCCTCTCGCCCCCTGCGGCCGGTAGACCCAGGCCGCGCAGCGTTCCCCCGCGGAGTCGAAGCTGGTCTCGGTCCGTTCTGGCGCGACGCCAGGAGTCACCTGGCCACCCTATAGGTGATCACGGGTACGGCTCGATCCTGGCCGCGGCCTGCCTGGTTGCGGGGCCGCCCGGCACCGGCGGCCCAGGTCAGACGGTCTCGGCCAGCCGCCGCTCGCGCTGGCGCTCGGGTGAGATCCGGACGACGTTCCAGGCGAGGCCGACGCGCTCCATCGCCCGAATCACGATCGAGCTGACGTCGACCTCGTACCAGCGCATGCCATTGGCCGCGGAGCGGGGAAAGGCGTGGTGGTTGTTGTGCCAGGACTCGCCGAAGCTGAGCAGCGAGAGCCAGAAGACGTTGCGGGACTCGTCATTGGTCTCGAACGGCCGAGAGCCGAGGAAGTGGCAGACGGAGTTGATCGACCAGGTGACGTGATCAAGCAGGAAGACCCGGACGAAGCCGCCCCAGAGCAGACCGGTGAGGGCGCCGCCGGGACCGCCGATGACGAAGCCGGCAGCGGCGGGAATCGCCAACCCCAAGCCGATTATGAGGACGAAGTTTCGGGTGATCCAGCGCATCCCGGCGTCTTCGTAGAGCTCCGGCGCGTAGCGCTTCCAGTCGGCCTCGCCGTGACGCTCGAACAGCCAGCCCATGTGGGCGTGCCAGAGGCCGCGAATCATCCCCGAGATGCCGTCGCCGTGACCATGGGGTGTGTGGGGGTCGCCCGCCTGGTCGGTGTGGGCGTGGTGCTTGCGGTGGTCGGCGACCCAGGAGATCACCGGTCCCTGGACGGCCATCGTCCCGGTCACGGCAAGCAGGTAGCGGACCCAGCGCTTGGTCTGGAAAGCGCGGTGGGTGAGCATCCGATGGAAGCCGATGGTGATGCTGAGCGCGGTGATCGTGTACATCACGCCCAAGATGACGAGGTCGCCGACCCCGACCGCGGTGTTCCAGAGCAGCACGATCGCAACCACCGTCGCCAGCAGGGGAAAGACGACGCCGGCGAGGTTGGCGAGCTTCTGGGCGGTGCTCATCGTGTGCACCGCCTCGGGCGCCGCTTGGCGCGGAGGTTTGCGGGTTGGTCGGGTCGATCGGGCGGTAGGTATCTCGGTTGCGGACATATTGTCAGCATAGGAGATGAAATTGCTTCGATCTAGGCGTATATCCGCTAGTCTCGAGCAAGAAGTTGTTGGTTTCTGAGTAATAGTTGTGTTCGACCCGGACGAGACGACCCCTTGGTCCAGCCTTCCCCGGGAGCTGGCCGAGATCCTTCGCCCGGAGTTGGATGAGCTCTCGGGCTCGATCCTGGTGGCAATCGGAGCCGAGGTTTCCGAGTACGCGCGACCGCTCGAGGGCGAGTTCGGCCGCGGTCTGCGGGGAGGTGTAGCCGCAGCCCTGGGTGAGTTCATCGAGCTGATCGGCAGCCCGACTTCCGATCGCGCCCCGACCAATCCGATCTACTCCGCGCTCGGCGCCGGGGAGATGCGCCGCGGACGCAGCCTCGACGCGCTCCAGGCCGCCTACCGGGTCGGCGCGCGACTGGCCTGGCGCCGGTTCTCGGAGGTCGGTAGCCGAGAGGGCGTCGAGCCGGAGGTGATGTTCGCGCTCGCCGAGGCGATCTTCTCCTACATCGAAGGAATCGCCTCCGAATCGGTCGAAGGCTACGCCCGAGAGCAGGCCCTGCACGAAGGCGCCCGCGAGCAGCGCAGCCGCCAGCTGCTGCAGGTGCTGACCTCCGGCACCGCATCCGCCGGAGAGTTGGCCACGGCCGGGGCGGAGGCGGGTTGGCCGATACCGGCGAGCGTCGCCGCGCTGGTCTGCGACGCCGATGGATTTGCCCGGGTGCTGTCGCGGATGCCGCCGGGATGCGCCGGGGCGGTGATCGATGGGCGTGGGGTGATCGCGGTCTCCGACCCTTCGGGCCCGGGCCGCCGGGAAGCCCTGGCCCGGGCGCTGGAGAGCCGGGGAGCGGCTCTCGGCCCGGGCATCGACCCGAGCGAGTTCCACGCTAGCTGGCTCGACGCGACGACCGCATCCGCAGCGCTTGAGCCCGAGGAGCTGATCGAGACCGAGGATCACCTCCTCGACCTGATCCTGGCCGAGAACGAGGGTCGCCTGCGACGGGTGCTGCGCCGGCGCCTGGCGCCGCTGGAGGAGCTCACCCCCAACGCCCGCGCCCGGACGGTGGAGACGCTGCGCGCGTACCTGAGCTCGCGGGGGGAGGTGCGGGTGATGGCGGACGAGCTCCACCTCCATCCGCAGACCGTGCGCTACCGGGTCGAGCGGCTGCGGGAGTTGATCGGACCCACCCTCGCCGAGCCGCAGTCCCGGCTCGAGCTGGAGGCCGCGCTCGGAGCGGTGCAGGACTGGGATTCAGTCATCTAGGCTTGCTCGCGTGAGCACCGAGCTGATCGACCGCATCCAGACCGACACCAAGGCCGCGCTTAAGGCGGGAGAGCGCGAGTCGGTCTCCACCCTGCGGATGCTGACCAGCGCTCTTCAACAGGACCAGAAGCTCGGCGAAGGCGATGGTGTCGCCGTGCTCCAAAGGGAGCGGAAGAAGCGGATCGAGGCGGCCGAGGCCTACGAGAAGGCGGGCCGGGACGAGCAGGCCGCCGGCGAGCGCGCCGAAGCCGAGTTGATCTCCACCTACCTCCCCGCGCAGCTATCCGACGCCGAGCTGGCGGAGATCGTCGACGCGGCGGTCGAGCGCACCGGGGCATCCTCCCAGCGGGAGATGGGCAAGGTGATGGGAGCGGTGATGGGGCAGGTCAAGGGCAACGCCGACGGCAACAGGGTGAGCGCGATGGTGCGGGAGCGGCTTGGCGCGTAAGCGGCTCGAGATCGAGAATGAGACCGCCGCCGCGCTCGCCGGCTCCGGCGACGTCGTCCTCAAGCGGCTCGAGGACCGGCTCGACTGCCGGGTCTACCTCCGCGGCAACGTCATCACCCTCGACGGTGATGAGACCGAGATCGAATCCGGCCAGGAGATGGTTGAGGAGTTGCTCGGGTTGGTAGAGAGCGGCCACCGACTCGAGCCCGGGACCGTAGACGCGGTCGAGAGCGCCATCGACGACGACCTCGACCCCGGCGAGATGCTCGACAACGCCGTCTGGAGCCATCGCGGCACCAAGGTCGTTCCCCGCACGCCCAACCAGAGCCGCTACGTCAACTCGATCCGCGAGCGGACCATCACCTTCGGCGTCGGCCCGGCCGGCACCGGCAAGACCTTCCTCGCGGTGGCGATGGCGGTCGCGGCGCTGGAGAAGCGCCAGGTCAGCCGGATCATCCTCACCCGGCCGGCGGTCGAGGCGGGCGAGCGCCTCGGCTTCCTCCCCGGGGACCTGCAGGCCAAGGTCGACCCCTACCTCCGCCCACTGTTCGACGCCCTCTACGGGATGCTGGATCCCGAACGGGTCAACGAGTACTTCGAGCGCGGCGTGATCGAAGTCGCCCCGCTGGCCTTCATGCGGGGTAGAAGCCTGAATGACTCCTTCGTCATCCTCGACGAGGCTCAGAACACCAGCCCGGAACAGATGAAGATGTTCCTCACCCGGCTCGGCTTCGGCTCGAAAATGTGCGTCACCGGCGACGTCACCCAGATCGACCTGCCGCCGAGCCAGCGCTCGGGTCTGGTGATCGTCGGCGAGATCCTCGACGGGGTGGAGGACATCGACTTCATCCGCTTCGGCGGTGAGGACGTCGTCCGCCACGCCCTCGTCCAGCGAATCGTCGCCGCCTACGAGCGGCGGGGAGGTCGCGATTGAGCTCGGACCTCGAGGATGTTCCGGAGACCCTCCGCCCGCCGGTGGAGGCGGCGCTAGCCGGTGCGGGGGTCTCCGAAGGTCACCTCTCCCTGGAGTTGGTCGATCCGCAGCGGATCCGCGAGCTCAACTCGACCCACCGCGGTCGGGACCGGGTCACCGACGTGCTCAGCTTTCCGATCGACGGTACCGCCGAGACCGTCGGGCCGCGAGAGCTGGGCGATGTCTTCATCTGCCCCTCCCACACCGCCGACCTCGAGGT
>JBPCOO010000005.1:0-5179 GCA_051000155.1 Solirubrobacterales bacterium
AGATTGCCGCCCACGGCGCCGGCCTGGCCGAGCTGCCGGAGATCGTCGTCCTCTCCAAGGCGGACCTGATTGGCTCCGAGGATCTCGAGACGGAGGTGGGGCTCTGGCGGGAGGCTCTGGGAATCGAGGGTATCTACGCGATCTCCGCTGCGACCGGAGAGGGTCTCGACCGCCTCCGCGAGGATCTGGCCACGGCCACGGCCACGGCCGACGCAGAGCAGGAGAGGCCCGGCGTCGAGGACGGAGTGGAGGCGCTGGGCGGCTTCGAGGCCGACTACCGGGTCTACTCGCCACCCGCGGCCGGCGGCTACGAGGTCACCGAGGTCGCGTCCGGGAGCTTCGAGGTGTCCGGTCGGGGGATCGAGATGCTGGTCGATCGCCACGATCTCGGTAACCACGAGGCGGTCTCCTACCTGGAGCGACGGCTCGGCGAGATCGGCGTCCTGAAGGCCCTTCGCGCCGCCGGCTTCACCGACGGCGACGAGGTCGTGATCGGCGAGCAGGCCTTCGAGTTACACCTGTAGGGACCGGGCGCCGACCGACTCCGCTGCCGCCGGCTCAGTCGGAGAGGCGCAGGTAGTCGCCGATGCTGACGCAGCCGGAGATCCGCTTCGCCGTGCGCCCCGCCCCCTCGCTCCGGTTGCGGGCCTGCCAGCAGCCATCGCCTTCCACCCGCACCGCGAAGCCCGCCCGGTTGCCCCCGCTTGCCTCGACCTTGCAGATGAAACGATCCTCCTTGCGCTCGCGGCAGACCTGTCGCCCGAGTCCCGATCCGGCCTCCTCCTCGAGTGAGGCGGCGAGCGTCTCCTCGCTGACGCCGATGACCCGCGCCGGTGCGACCACGAGGAAGACGATCGAGCCGACGAGGAGCAGGACGGTGAGAAAGCCCAGCAGGATCGGCAGCCGGAGAAGCATGGTCGGAGGCTATCGAGCCCGCTGGATCTAGACTCCGGCGGCGATGACGCTGGTGGTTAAGCTCGGTTCCTCGATCGTCGCCGACGACGAGGGGGATCTGCGGGCGGAGGTCCTCGACGGCATTTGCGGCTCCGTTGAAGACCTTGCCTCCGGCGGAGAGCGGGTCGTGATGGTCACCTCCGGGGCGATCGCGCTCGGGGTGCGGTTGCTCGACCTGCCGGCGCGCCCTGACGCTATCGACCAGCTCCAGGCGGCCTCGGCTATGGGCCAGGGATCGCTCTATCGCGCCTACGAGGAGCGCCTCGCCGCCGGCGGTATTCGTTCCGCCCAGGTGCTGTTGACGGCATTCGACATGTCCCACCGAATCCACTATCTGAACGCCCGCCAGACCCTCCGTCGCCTGCTGGCCTGGAGCGTCGTTCCGGTCATCAACGAGAACGACACCACCGCCACCGACGAGATCACCTTCGGCGACAACGACTTCCTCTCGGCACAGGTAGCGATCATGCTCGAGGCCGACCGCCTGGTCCTGCTGACCAATACCGACGGCCTCTTCACCGCCGACCCGGGATGCGATCCGGCCGCCGAGTTGATCGAGGAGGTCTCGGGCTTCGACCAGCTCGAGGGATACGAGATCGGGATGCATACCTCGACTCATGGCTCGGGCGGGATGCGAAGCAAGGTCGTGGCCGCCGAGATGGCGAGCGCCGCGGGGGTGCCGGTGACGATCTGCAACGGGATCGAGACCGGCTCGCTGGTCGCCGCGGCGAGCGGCGAGGCGGTCGGCACGCGCTTTCTCCCGCACACCTCCAGGGCGCCGAGCTTCAAGCTCTGGCTCCGCTACGCGGCTCCGGCGCGGGGTCGGATCGAGGTCGACGCCGGCGCGGCGCGGATGCTGCGCGAGGGTGGCGCGTCGCTGCTGCCGGTCGGCATCATCGGGGTCGAGGGCGAGTTCACCGCGGGCGACCCGGTCGAGGTGGTGAGCGAGGGCCAGGCCGTTGGCAAGGGCATGGTCGCCCACGGCGCCGCGACGATCGAGCGGCTCAAGGGGAGGCGGAGCACCGACGTGCGCGAGATAGTCGGGGAGGGCGCCGAGGAGGCGGTCCATCGCGACCGCTTCGTGCTCACCTGAGCGTCCTTCCGGCTGCCGCTTCCGGGCTTGTGCCGCTCGCTACCCTTTGACCATGGCAGTTGCAACGGAAACCGTCGCCGACGTCTGTCGGCGCGCGCGCGAAGCCTCCCGCCGGCTCGCCTCCGCCCCGACCGCTACCAAGGATGCCGCCCTCGGTCGGGCGGCGGCGCTCCTGCGCGAACGAGTGGATGAGATCCTTGCCGCCAACGTCACCGATGTCGAGGCGGGCCGCGATGCCGGCCTCGACGAGGCGCTGGTCGATCGGCTCAGGCTCGACACCGATCGGGTCGAGGCGATGGCCGTCGGCCTCGAAGCCGTGGCCGCCCTGCCTGACCCCGTCGGCGAGGAGATCGAGAGGCGGACGCTCGCCAGCGGCCTCGCGATGGACCACGTCCGGGTCCCGTTGGGCGTGATTGCGATCGTCTACGAGGCCCGACCCAACGTCACCATCGACGCCGCCGCCCTCTGCCTCAAGAGCGGCAATGCGGCGGTCCTGCGCGGCTCCAGCTCGGCAGCCGTCTCCAACGCGAGCCTCACCTCGATCTTCGCCGAGGCCGTCGCCGATGCGGGGTTGCCCCGCGGGTCGGTGGAGCAGGTCGCCGGCGGTGGCCGGGAGGAGCTGGCGCTGCTCGCCCGCCAGAGGGACTTGATCGACCTGATCATCCCCCGTGGTGGGGAGGGGCTGAAGGCGGCGCTGGCCGAGATCGCTGAAGTCCCCGTCCTGTTTGCCGCCGCCGGCAACTGTCACACCTACGTCCATGCCGACGCCGAGATCGAGATGGCCGCCGAGATCGCCTTCAACGCCAAGGTGCAGCGGCCCGGCGTGTGCAACTCGATGGAGACGCTGCTTGTCGATCGCGCTATCGCTGCCGAGTTCCTGCCGATCGCGCTCGGCCGGCTCGAGGCTGCCGGGGTGGAGCTGGTAGGCGACGACCGGGCCGCGCGGCTCGCTCCGGGGATCGAGTTGGCCGAGGCCGGCGAGGAGGACTGGCGGACCGAGTTCCACGCGCTCAAGCTCGCGGTGGGGGTGGTTGACGGCCTCGACGCCGCCATCAGCCATATCAACGAGTACGGGACCGGCCATTCCGAGGCGATCGTGACCAGCTCGGGGGAGGCGGCGCGGACCTTCACCGGAGAGGTCGACGCCGCTTGCGTCTACGTCAACGCCTCCACCCGATTCACCGACGGCTTCGAGTTCGGGATGGGGGCGGAGATCGGCAACTCCACTCAAAAGCTCCACGCCCGGGGACCGATCGGCCTCCGCGAGCTGACCTCAACCAAGTACATCCTGCGCGGCGACGGCCAGATCCGGGAGTAGGGGGGACCTTGTCCGGAGTGGCCGCGGAGCGATCTGCGGGAGGAGTGGGGGTGCTCGGCGGGGCCTTCAACCCTCCCCACATCGGCCACCTGTTGTTGGCCCAGCAGGCGATCTGGGAGCTGGATCTGGAGCGGTTGGTTGTGGTCCCCACGGGTGAGGCCCCGCATAAACGGATCGCCCCGGAGCCGGGGGCGGAGGTGCGGCTGGAGCTGGCTCGTCGCGCCTTCGCGGAGATGGATCGCGCCGAGGTGTCGGACTACGAGGTGGGGCGCGCCGGACCGTCCTACGCCTACCGTACGCTCGAGTCGATCGCAGATGAGGCTCGAGGACGCCAGTTGACCTTCGTGATGGGCGCGGATGCCGCCGCCGGTATCGCCGGCTGGGAGCGCCCCCGCCGCGTGCTGGAGCTTGCTCGCGTTGCCTACGCGGCCAGGCCCGGGGTCGAGGACGAGGCGGTGGAGGAGGCCATCGCCTCGCTCGGAGGAGCACCCCCGCGGGCGATCGGGATGCCGGCGGTGGAGGTTTCCTCGACCGCCGTGCGCGAACGGGTAGCTTCCGGGGCGCCCTTCCGGTGGCTGGTACCGGTTGCCGTCGCCGAGCGAATTGCCGATCTGGGGCTCTACGGGAACGGAGGTAGCCAGTGAACTCGGAGCAGTTGGCCCGCGTGATCGCCGGGTTCGCCGACGACAAGAAGGCAACTGACCTGGTGGGCCTCAGGGTGGGCGACCTGGTCGGTTATACCGATGTCCTGATTGTCTGCACCGCGGCCAACGAGCGTCAGGCGAAGGCTATCCACGACGAGGTCCACGAGCGCCTCAAGCACGACTACGGCCTCCTGCCGGAACGCTCGGAGGGGCTGCCGGAGGCGACGTGGGTGCTCCTAGACTACGCCGACTGCATCCTTCACATCTTCATCGCCGAGGCGCGCGACCGGTACCGCCTCGACCAGCTCTGGGGCGAAGCTGAGCGATTGGAGTTGGGCCTGGAGCCGTCCGGCGATCCCGTCCGACGGCCCGCGTAGATTCGCGGCATCGACTCACCGGCTTTCAAGCGGTCACTTTTCGGCTACCGACCTGCCGCGGTCGAGCGGGAGCGCGCCGAGCGCCAACGGGCGCTCGTGGAGGTCAGCGGGACGCTGGCCGGCGCCGAGGCGCGGGTGGCGCGCCTTGAGGCCGAGCTGGGAGCCTGCTCGGAGACGATCGTCGTGCGCGAGCGCCGGATCGAGTCGCTCCGAGCCGAGCTGCAGTTGGCGCACGCCGAGGCGGCCGGCGCTGCCCGCGGATTGGCCCGGGTGGGGTTGGAGCTGGAGGAGGTGACCGTCGCCGCCCGCGCGCGGGCCACGCGACTACGACTCGACGCCCTCCGCGAGGCGGCCGGTGTGGCGGCGCGGGTGAAGGCTATCGCCGGCGCGGATCCCGAGAACGCCGAGCGGCTGCTGGTGGCGCTGGAGGAGGCCGTCGGCCGGGTAGCGATCCAGGATGCGCCACGCGATCGAGGTGCGGGGTCCACCGCCCGCAAGAAGCCGTCGGAGTCGGGGACGCCCGAGGGGGGATCGTCGGAAGGGGGATTGCCCGAGGAGTCGCTCGCCGATCCGCGCCCGACCGGCAAGGACCTTAGCCGTCGTGCGGGCGACGCCGAGTTCGAGCGCGACGCTCGTCTGGTCAACGTCGACATCGGTCCGTTCAGCGACTTCTCCCAGCTCATCCGCTTCGAGGATGCCGCCAACGCGATCGGCGCCACCGAGGAGATCTCGATCCGCCGCTTCTCCGAGGGCCGCGCCAACATCGAGGTCAGCTTGAGCGAGCCGATCGACC
>JBPCOO010000034.1:0-4196 GCA_051000155.1 Solirubrobacterales bacterium
GTGAGACGCGGGACACCGGCGTCTGTCACATGGCCCTGTTCACCGATCCCGACGGCAACGATCTGATGCTCCACAATCGCTACGCGCCGTACGAGTAGGCGCGTAGGCTTCGCGGCCGGCGAGCGCGACCTCGTGCTGGTTGGGGAGCTGCTCGACCAGGTCCGCGGGGGGCGAAGACGAGGCTATGGAGCAGCGCCGCCAGGCCTCACTCGAGCGAGCGGCCGCGGCCGCTCGGCGGCGGCTGGTGGCCGAGCGTCGCATCGGCGCCTCCAGCACAAGGGCGGAGCCGGGCCGGGAGCGCACCGACACAGCGTCCTCACCGGAGCCGGACCGCCCGAGCCTCAGGGAGGAGCCTCCAGCGTAGTCGCCCCCTACTCCTCCTCGTCCGAACCCATCTGCGGCGGCACCTCGTAGCCCAGCGTCTGCGCGATCTGATCGAGGGCGGCGCGTTCGTCCTCGCTCACCTCCTTGCCACCGATGCCGAGGAACCCGCCCTCCTTGTGAGCGCGGGCCACGCGGTCGGCCATGGCGTAGGCGAAGCGCTTGTAGTCGTCGACCTCGATCGAGGTGCCGGCGCGCTCGAGGATCGCCACCGCCTCGCGGAGCTTCTCCATCCCGGCCGTCTCGATCTCGGCGGGATCGGTGTACTCGCCCGGCTTGACCTGCGGCTGCTCGGCGACGATCGCGTCCAATAGCTCGCTGTTGTCATGGTTCTGCCGCTCCTCGGCGTAGGCCTTGCCCATCTGGTAGGTCTCGCGGATGGTGCCGCCACGCTCGGCGGTGATCACCCGCAGGGCGGCGATGGCGGGACCTTGGAGCACCGTCGACCACTCGTCGGCGTTGAACTCGGCTTTCTCGGTCACGTCTTCTCCTCTGGGTTGATCTCGTTCCGGAGTTTCCCGTCGATCGTCACCTCGACCTCGTTGGCGACCTTGAGTGCGCCCAGCATGGCGGAGTAGGGCTTCACGCCCCACGTTGACTGGCGCACCGTCGTGCTACCCCCGACCGATCCCTCGTCGTCGGAAGCCAGCTCGAAGCTGATCGGCTTGGTCGTATCGCGAATGCTCAGGTCGCCGTCGAAGTGGATCCGCTCATCGCCGGCACCACCGGAGGCTTGGTTCGAGCTGAAGCGGACGGCGGTCCGCTTCAGCACCTCCTCGTCGATGGTGCCCTCGATCTCTCGCTTGTCGGCATCGCTCAGCGACTTGATCCCGCCCTCACCCCGGCGCACGCGGAGCGAGGTGCCGTCCACGCTCAGTTCGGCGCTGGTGGTAGCTGCGTCGTCTCCCACCTCCAGGGTCGCCTCCCAGGAGGTGGCTTCTAGCAGCAGGTCGTGGCCTGCCTTCGCCGCGGCTCCGGCTCTTCCGGTCCGGATCGTCAGCGTGGCGCCGTCGGGGCCGAGCTGATGGGTCCCCTTGGGGAAAGGCATGCGGCGACCATAGCTGGGGTGAGGTCCGCGTCGGCTTCGGCCCGTGCCGCGCCGAGAGTTGCCGGCAGCCTACGCCGATGCCGGCGCCCTGGCTCCCCGCCACCAGACCAGTCCCCAGTAGACGAAGAACAGCCCCAGCCCGATGCTCATCAGTGCGGCCAGCGGCAGCCCCGATCCGCGGACGAAAGCCTCGCTGATCCCCGCCGCGACCAGCCACGGCATCGTTCCCAACACGATCTCCACCGCCTTGCGTCCCTCGAGCGCTACCGCCTTTCCGCGCGGCAGATCGCCCGGGTTGGCGATCGACCATCCAAGCCGTAAGCCCGCCGCTCCGGCGACGACGATGCAGCTCAGCTCTATCGGGCCGTGGGGGATGATGAACTCGAGGAACGCGCGACCGTTCCCCGCCTCCACCGCCAGTCCCGCCACCGCCCCGAGCAGCAGGCCGTTGAAGGCGAGGGTGAGGCCGGTGCCGATCCCCGCGGTGATCCCGAGCGCGAAGGCGACGATCGTCACCCGGATGTTGTTGGTGAACAGGAACGCGCTGAATGCGGTCTCCCGGCTGACGGTGCCGCCGTCGGTTCGCGGGGGATCGGTCGCGCCCTGAAACTGCTCGGGGACCAGCCGCGTCGCGGCATCGGGATCGGCCCCCGCCCAGAGTGCGGTCAGCAGCGCCGGTCCCAGCAGAAGCAGCGCCGCCAGCGCCAGCGGCACGGGGCGCTCGGCCACCCGAACCCAGTAGGTGCGGCCGAGGAACTCGCGGACCGATCCGCGCTCGGCTCGACCGCGGTAGACCAGGGCGCTCGCCTCGCGGGTGAGGCCCTCCAACCGCCGCCGCACCGCTTCTCGTGGGAACCGTCGCCGCGCCAGCGCCAGGTCGGCCGCGACCGAGCGGTAGAGGGTCCCCAGCCGCCGGGCGCGCTCGGACCCGAGCCGTTCCGGCTTGCCTCCGGCGCTCTCGATCAGCCCTTCCAGCTCCCGCCAGGAGGCCTCCCTCGAGCGAATGAAACCTTCTAGGGTCATCGGCCATGCAGTATGAGGACCGGATCACGGTCTCGACGCCGGAGGGGACCGACATCGAGATCACCCTGGCGGGCTTGGGGTCGCGGATGCTGGCGCGCATGCTTGACCTATTTCTGGGCGGCCTGCTCGCGCTTGGCGTCGCCGTGGTGATCGGGCTGGTGCTGGCGGCGATCGGTGCGCCGGTGGGCCTCGCGTTCGCCACTGGCGCCGGGTTCATCTTCTTCGTCCTGCTCGGCTATGACGTCTACTTCGAGGTCACCCGCGGGGGCCAGACCCCGGGGAAGCGCAAGCTCTCGGTCAGGGTGCTCGACACCGAGGGAGGGCCGGTGAGCGTCCGCGCGTCGCTTGCCCGCAACGCGCTTCGACTGATCGACGATTTCGGGACCTTCTTCATCGCCGGGACGATCGCGATCGCTCGCAGCGCTCGTAATCAGAGGCTCGGCGACATGGCCGCGGGAACGCTCGTGGTCGAGGTGGCGGGGGCGGGGGCGGCGGCCGCGCACCGAGAGCTGACCATCAGCCTCGGCGCGGTCCGGATCCTCGAGCGAGCCGAGGCCTGGGACACGAGCGCGGTCGGCGAGGAGGACCTCGACGCTGCCAGGGCGTTGCTGGAGCGCCGTAGCGCCCTGGCGGCCGCCGACCGCGGCCGGCTCGCACGGAAGATCGGCGAGCGGATCCGTACCCAACTCGTCGGCCCCGAGGACGACCTTGACGACGAGCAGCTACTCGAGGTGGTCGTGGCGCTGAAAGCGCGACGGGGGAGGTAGGGGATGGCGAGCTACGACGTCGATGCCTACGGCGCCGATGTGCGGGTGCGCGATACCTCCTACGTCCTGATCCTGCACGCGATCACTCTCGGCCTCTACAACTTTTATTGGTACTACAAGATCAACCGGGAGCTGCGCGACTTCGGCAAGGTCTACCGGCTGGAGCGGTGCGCCTCGGTCAATCCGTGGCTGGCGCTGGCGGCGGTGAGCCTGGCCCCAGTGGCGATCTTCGTCGGCGCGATCGCGCTCGCGGTTGCGACCGAACCCACGGACCCCTCGGAGAGCTCGACCGAGGCAATCATCTTCGCCGGCGTCGCGCTCGCCCTCCTCGCTCCGGTCGCCTCCTGGTACCGCACCACAAAGCGCATCCAGGAGGTTCAAGCGGTGGTCCAACGTCAGCGACTCAGCGGCGTCGCGCTCGGCTTCGCCTACGCCGGTGGCGGGCTCTTCACCCCGGTCTGGCTGGTTATCCCCTACATGGTGCAGTCCGCCTTGAACGATGTCTGGGGCTCCTACCGAGACACCGACCCCCAGACCGGTCGCCGTCCCGAGCGGATCGCTATCTCGGTGGGCGCGCTCGCATCGCTCCCGGATGCCAAGGGCTGGGACCTATCCCGCCTGGACGAAGCGGATTTGGCGGCGGTGGGGGAGTTCCTCTCCTCCCGGGAGGATCGCCGCGCGCAGGCGCGAGGCAGGCACGCGCTCGAGCTGGAGGGCCGGATCAGACCGCTCGTCCCCGACGCCCCGCAGGAGCTGGAGGCCGAGCGCCTGCTCGAGCTGGTCTACGCCGCCGCCGACGCTGAGCGCGGGGAGGGGGTTGGCGGCCCGCGGGAGGCTCGGGCTGAGGCGAACCCCTCGCCCGGTTTCGACTCACGGCGCGAGCTCGACGGCTGAGGCGCCAGGCGCCCGTCGCCCGCCGGGGGTGCTCGTGCGCCGGTATCCTGGCCGCAGGTGGTGTGGTGTCAGGGACTGGCCTC